>DASUPZ010000449.1:0-4445 GCA_036280855.1 Pyrinomonadaceae bacterium
TTCTTATCGATCAAGCGCGATCGAATATGAAAGCGGCGCCAGGCCGCCGCACTCCCAGGAGACGCTACGTCCTTCCAGGAGTGCTTGAAGCTGGAGTGCGCGGTGCTGGTACGTGTGCTCACCGAGCACTCTTTGTCGCGCTGCCTCGCCGATCTGTTTCGCACGTCCGTCATCAAGCGAGCGTAGATGTTCGACCACGTCATTGCCGTCGTGCGCAACGAGCACTTCACGATCGGGAGTTAAAAACGCTTCGATCCCCTCCCACGCGTCCGTGATCAAACACGCCGCCGATCCGGCTGCTTCAAAGACCCTTGTCGCAGGTGAGAAGCCGTAACTCACCATGCTTTCGCGATTCACGCTGAGAACAGCGCGCGACGAGCAGTTGAAAGCGTTGTGATCGCGCGTATAAACATGACCGACGTAGTTCACGTTCGCGGGCATCGGTTTATCACCCCAACCATTCCCGCCGAGCATGAAGCGATACTCCGGCAACCTTGCAGCGGCTTCCAGGAAGAACTCCTCTATCCGAGCCTCGCGATCCGGAAGCCGGTTCGCGAGCAACGCCAGATCGCACGCGAAACGTTCTTCAGCCGGAACCGGATGATGCGTGTCGGGATCGAGCGCGTTGTAGATCGGCACACACGTTCGCGCACCGAGTTCCAGGTACGCGTTGACAACAGGATCACCGCCGCCGTACGTCAGGATCAGATCGTAAAGTGGAACCAAATCGTTGAAGCGATCGGACGGATCGGCCTTTACGCGATCGAGAGTCGCGGGCGCATCGACATCCCAGAAGATGCAGAGTGTATGTGAGTCTTTGATATCGAGAACCGCGCCTTCGAGGAGCTCGTCGAAAACGCCGACACCGCTTGTCTTAACCACCAGGTCAACGCCTCGCGCGCGATCGAGAGCGCCAAGCACGCCGCTTTCGTCGGCAGGATAGACCACAACGCGTGCCCAGTCGGGATCGGGAATATCGCGATGTTTCTGTCGATCGTAAGCATCCGGTTCGTAGAACGTGACTCGATGGCCCAACGAATGCAATGCGCGGATGATGCCGCGATAGTAAGTGGCAGCGCCGTTCCAGTACGCCGAAACCAGACTCGATCCAAAGAATGCGATGTTCATTCCTGCTTTCATATCGTCGCCGCCATCTGTTTATGTTCGTTTGTTAGTTCTCCGCAGATAACGAGCAATTCATCGACGCGATGAGCGCACGTGTGCCGTTGTTTTATGGTTGCGAGTCCATCGATTGCCAGCTCTTCCGCAAACGCGCGGTCATTCAAAACTTTGTTCATCAGCTCTCGCATCTGCTCACCGTTTTGTGCGACGAGAAAATCGCGCCCGGGTGTGAATAGCTGTTCGGTGTCGTGCCACGGCGAGCAGATCAACGGGATGCCGCAAGCCAGGGCTTCGAACGGGCGGATCGTGGGAATGCCGGGCAATTCGCGCACGTATGGCCGGCGTGGGATGTGCAGCGTGAGACGCGCGCGCGCGAATGCTTCAGGCACTTTGTAGTTCGGCAACCAGCCGCGGTAGCTGATGCCCGCATGGTTCAGCGCGCCAATCGCTTCATCGGGAAAACGAACTCCGTAAACCTCGGTCTTCAACCCGAGATCTTTCACCGGTTGAATGAGGAACTCGTGCAACTCGGCAGTACGTTCATCGTCGCCCCAGTTTCCGATCCACACGACGTCGAGCGTTCGTTGGATAGCTGGCATCGGAACAAACACCCGCACGTCTGCTGCCTCATGCCACGTCCACGCGCGGATGGCCCAACGGTTTCGCAGGTACATGTCAGTCAGAACCTGTCCGTAGGCGAGCACGCCGTCGTAATGTCGCAAACTAAAGGGAAGGCTCGGATGTGCTGACAAGCGGTGATGGGTGTCGTGGAAAAGTAGCAGGAAGCTTTTCGCGAGGTTGCGGTACTCGCCAATGCGTTCGATCAACTCCGCTTCGTTCCATTCGTGAACGATTACGAGGTCTGCGCCTTCGAGCACCTGCTCGAGTTTCAACTCCTTCAACTCGTACCGGTTGCTCAGAAGCTGTGGATAGACCTTGTGGAATTCAACGAGCGGTTCCCAGCCGTGATGTTGGAGCAGGTTTTGAACACTCCAGGAATTTCGAGGCTCGTAAATTTGAACGTCATGCCCGCGCGCGAGAAGTTCCGACGCGATTCCGCGGAGAAAATGCGCATTTCCGTGGTTCCAATCTGAAATCAACGATTGGTAGAAGAGCACTATGCGCATTGTGCAAGCTCCTCCCGTTTCGAATGGACCAGCAGTTCCGAATACGCGGCGAGATAGTTTTCGCCCATGCGCGCACTCGTAAACTCCAGCGCCCTTTCGCGAGCACGCTCCGACAGATCGCGCCGGCGTTCGTCATCTTTTGTGAGATCCAGGAGTTCAGTTTTTAACGCGGTGCTGTCATTCGGATCTACAAACACTGCTGCATCGCGCCAGATTTCACGCAGCGAATCGATGTCGCCGAGGACGAGGGCGCAACCTGAGAGGGCGGCCTCCAATGGCGTGTAACCAAACGGTTCGTAAAGTGCTGGAAGCGCATAAATCGATGCGGCGGCAAACCACCGTCGCAGCTCTGGCTCTGAAAGCGAGCCGAGCAATCGACACTGTCTTGCAAATGTGTGGTCGGGGGTTTGTTGTTGCGGCGGTTTGCTGTCGCCTGCCACATAAACCGGCCACGGCAACTGCGGTGCGATCTCCGCGACGCCGTTGATATTTTTTGCCGCATCCCACAAACGCCCGGCAGACAAGATGAAAGGCCGCTTCACGTCAGGTTTGAAATGTTCGGGACTGCGGCCGTTCGGTATCACACGGGCGTTCTCGATCGCTCCGTAATGAGTATTCAACGCACGCAGCATCGCCTTGCTCGGCGTGACGACGAGGTCTGCGGCGTGCAATCCATTTTTCACTTCGTTTTTGTAACGCTGCCACTCCGCTGGTGGTGTTTCGCCGTGCACTGAATGCCACCAGGAAAAAACACACGAGTGACCGGCGACTAGCGTCGGGCTGTTCCATGGCAGGTTCGCGTGTGCGTAACCATTGAGATGGACCACATCCGGACGCAAGCGGTTTTCCAGGTGTAGCAACCAATCGCCGGCCCGTTTTACGTCCTGCCAGCAGTCAGGCATCCACTCGAGTTTGTAGTCACTTTTGAAAACGTTCAGATTGCCGATCGCATGAGCATCCTCACGTTGCGCCGCACTCAGACGCGGCCCCATGACAGCGAGCAACACTTCTATGCCATACGGTTGGAGCGCGCGCGCTAACTCGAGTGCATACGTCCAAACACCACCAACCGTATCCGCGGTCATCAAAATCCGTTTTGGTTCTTGATTCACTGAACTCATCCGCGTCATCCGCGTCCATAGATCTTGTCGATAACTTCCGCCACTGTGACGAACTGTTCGTTATCCGGATCGAAACGTTCTTCCGCCGCCACTCGTTTGACCCAATCGAGCGTCGCCAGCCCACCCCATTGCCAGTTTGAATCTTCGGCCTTGGTTAGTGTGTCTGTTTCAGTGTGATTGAAACGTTCGGCAACAAAGTCGTAAAAAGACCCGCCAACGTTGCGCAGCGCGGCGCCGCCCTGGGTGCCGTAAAACGCAACCGAGATCTCAGCTTCCCGGCCTATTTGCAGGTTCCAGCAACAGCTCAGATTGATGACCGTGTCGCCGGCGGTTTCAATTGTCGCGACTGCGTAGTCTTCAACCTGCTGCGCTCCTTTTTGAAGCAAATCTCCACCGGAAAACAACGAGCTTTGCACTCGAGAAATGTGCGAAAACCCCAACGGCCGCAAAGCGAGGTCGAGCAGGTGTACTCCCAGATCCAACACACACCCGCCGCCTGACATCGAGTAGTCGTAAAACCACATCTTGTCTGGTCCATACCCGTTGTGAAACTTCGCATCGACCGCAAAGATCTTTCCGAGGGCTCCGCTCGTGACGAGTTTGTTTATCGTTTGCATCGCGGGGATCGCACCGTACGAGAGATCGACCCCGAGCAGGCAATCCGCTTCACGCGCGGTTTCAACTATTCTTCGCGTTTCGAAAGCATTCCGGCCGAGAGGTTTCTGGCAGAACACAGCTATTCCCTGCTGGAGTGCGGCAACCGCCTGTTCGGCATGAAACCGGTTCGGCGTAGCGATCACCACACCATCCAGATCGTCACGCAGCAGTTCATCGAAGGAAGAGAAGAGAGTTGCATGCGGCGACAGCTTCAATCCTTCCGCTGCGCAGCCGGGTTGTACGTCATGAACCGCTGCGATTTCGGCGACCTCCGCCTGCACGATCGACTCCAGACGGTTTCGTCCAATCCAGCCAAGCCCGACAAACCCGAGTCGTGGTTTATGCTGAATCGTCTGTATGTGCTTCGCGGCGATACTCATACGGTTATCAAAGCCTTGATAAAACCTTCCGGCGAATC
>DASUPZ010000450.1:0-10171 GCA_036280855.1 Pyrinomonadaceae bacterium
GTGCAACAAGGAGCTCATCAGAGTTAACTGATCGGGCTCATCGTTGACGATAAGCACGGAATTGTCCTCGTGGCCGTTGGAAATTTCTATCCCATGCACCAGGGTTCTACCTCGAACTGTTGCCGTATTTTGGTTGGAATAACCGGGGGCGAACGGCGTACAGGCTGCGAAATCACGAGTCTGCTGGCAATCGTGCTGAATGATCCCAGTGTTTAACTGGCGTTTGACGGGCGCAGTATAGCACACGGTTCAAGAGGCGAAAGCGTAGCCTGCGAAGCGGGCGCAAGCGTAAAGCCTGGGGCGCAAGCCCCAGGTTAGGTGATAGGCTATTTCCGTCGGAGCCCGCGAAGCGGGCGAAAGCTGCCGCCCGCTCCACGGGCTCATCGGTTTTTATTTACGCGTTACCTGGGGCTTACGCCCCAGGCTTTACGCTGTTCGCCCGCTTCGCGGGCTGGTAAAGCCCAGGCTTTAGGCTTGCGCCTGCTTCGCAGGCTAGTAAACCGTAAACGCCTTCTCTGAATCCAAAGTCAACATTTTATAATCTGCGCTTGGTTTCAGAGTGAAGATTTTGGAGAAAGAAACGATGACTAGAAGTCGAAATTACGAGAGAACACGAGTAAACATCTTTTTGAGTTTTGCACTGGTGATCTTCGCAGCCGTGTCGGGCAGCGCGCAGAACACCTTGATGAACGGGAGCCCTGCTCAACCTGCAGCCGCAGACATCGGAGCCGCTGTTCAAGGTTCGTATGCAGACCTTGTCAGTAGAGTTTCGCCCGCTGTCGTGACCATCCGGTCGACGGAACGCAGACGACCAGGCCAGACCCCGTTCATGGACGACCCCACGTTCAGGGAATTCTTCGGTGAACGCATGCCGCAACAGCCTCCGCAGAGAGTGGAAGGCATGGGCTCGGGAGTGATTATCAGTTCTGACGGTCATATCCTGACGAACCATCACGTGGTTGACGGAGCGATCGAGATTCGAGTTGAACTAACAGACAATCGCACGTTCACAGCCAAGCTGGTTGGTTCCGATCCGCCGAGCGATCTCGCCGTGTTGAAGATCGATGCGACGAGTCTTCCAACGGTCGCGATGGGCGATTCAGATCGGGTACGCGTCGGGGATTTCGTCCTGGCGATCGGTAATCCGATGGGTGTCGGACAAACTGTGACCTCCGGCATCGTGAGTGCGAAAGGCCGCACCAGCCGCAGCGGTGTGAGCGACGGAAGTTTTGAAGATTTTCTGCAGACTGATGCCGCCATCAACCGTGGCAATTCCGGCGGTGCTTTGGTGAACACGCGCGGTGAGCTGATCGGAATCAATTCGCAAATTCTTTCACCGTCCGGCGGAAACATCGGAATCGGTTTCGCAATTCCTTCCAACATGGCAAGGGCCGTGATGGATCAGTTGCTGAAGAATGGAAAAGTGCGGCGCGGAATGCTCGGCGTGACGATTCAGTCGATTGATGCCGACCTCGCGGCAAGCCTGGATCTGCCCGCGGCAAGAGGCGCGATCGTTACGTCAGTTGCACCCGATGGTCCGGCGGTAAAAGCCGGTATCAAACGCGGCGACGTGATTACGGCTATTAACAAACAGCCGGTTATTGACACCAACAGCCTGCGCAACATCGTTGCCGGCATTGCGCCTGGAACTAATGTCGCGGTGACCGTGCAGCGCAATGGTCGCGATCAGAATCTCCAGGTCGCACTTGCAGAACTACCCGAGCGGCCGCGACCGGAAGGTGAAGAAACCAGCAGCAGCACGGCGCCGAATGCAAATGAGAGGTTTGGCCTGACACTCCAGCCTTTCGTCTCTGAATCGGCGACGCGCCATGGTCTCGATGCCGACGATGAGGGACTGCTCGTTACCAGGGTCGATCCGGCCAGCAACGCTTACAACGCGGGTATCAGGCAGGGCGATCTCATTCAGGAAGTTAATCGTCAACCGGTGAAGTCGATGACTGAGTTTACGGCAGCAATGCAGCAGTCAGGCGCACGACCGGCGTTGCTTCTGATCAAGAGACGCAACAACGTGAGCTACGTGACGTTGCGACCCGGTTCGTAATCCTTCGCCACATCCGGCACAAAAGACACAGAGGCTCAGCGATGAGCCTTTGTGTTTTTTTGTGGCCTAATGTACGTTCCACCATTCGAGGAGGAGCCGGTCTTGAGAGAGTTTGATCGCCGCCCATGGGGAAGTTACGAGGTGCTCGAGGAAGCGAGCACGTTCAAAGTGAAACGCATCGAGGTGTTGCCGCGTAAGAGACTCAGCTATCAGAAGCACTCGAAGCGTGCCGAACACTGGTTCATTGTCACAGGAACCGCAAAGGTCACGCTCGACGATGAAGAGATCATCGTGAATGCCGGGGAGTCGATCGACATCCCGATCGGGGCCGCACACCGCGTCGAGAATCCCGGCGATGAGGACCTGATCTTTATCGAGGTACAGCGAGGAACTTATCTCGGCGAAGACGACATCGTGCGTCTTCAGGACGACTTTGGTCGCTGATCACACGGATCTTAAATCCCGATTTTAAATCCGTGTAATCTGTGGCTACTTCCTACTGACGGTTAAGACAATGGCCGACTCCCCCAGCGAAACCACAAGCCTGTGGTCTGACGTCAAGGAATCCCTCCGCGGCTCTCATCGCGACTACACCACCGGACCAATCGGACGCTCCATTCTGCTGCTCGCCATACCGATGGTGCTCGAGATGATGATGGAGAGCGTCTTTGCCGTTGTCGATATCTACTGGGTCTCATATCTCGGATTTGAAGCTGCCGCTACAGTTGGTCTAACTGAATCCTTACTCACCCTCATCTACGCGCTCGCTATCGGCCTGAGCATCGGCGCGATGGCAATGGTTGCGCGCCGCATCGGCGAAAAGGATCCTGACGGCGCCGCGCGTGCCGCGGTTCAGGCGATCGTCCTCGCATTGATCGTCGCGATTGTGCTCGGCGTAGTCGGCGCACCACTCGCGCCACGGCTGCTTGCGTTCATGGGCGGATCGCCGTGGGTGATCGAGCATGGCGTTTCGTTCACGCGAGTGATGCTCGCCGGAAACGTAACTGTCGTCATGCTCTTCATGATCAACGCGATCTTCAGAGGCGCAGGCGACGCCGCGATCGCGATGCGCACGTTGTGGCTCGCAAATTTGATCAACATCGGGCTTGGTCCGTGTTTGATCTTCGGGTTGGGACCATTTCCGGAGCTTGGAATCGTCGGAGCTGCCGTCGCGACAAACATCGGTCGTGGAGCAGGCGCACTCTACGCGATCATCAAACTCTTTCGTTCCGGTGGACGATTCAATATCGAGCGGCGTCACCTTCGAATCGAACCTGCGATCATCGGGCGACTGCTAAAGCTGTCTGCTACCGGAACGTTCCAGGTGTTCATCGGCATGGCGAGCTGGATCGGGTTGGTGCGTATCATCTCGAGCTTCGGCAGCAACGCGGTTGCGGGCTACACCTTCGGAATCCGAGTGATTATTTTCGCTCTCCTGCCGTCGTGGGGAATGGCGAATGCGGCGGCGACGATGGTTGGGCAGGCGCTTGGTGCGGGCAATCCGGAACGTGCGGAACGCGCCGTTTGGAGAGCCGGTTTCTACAACATGATCTTCCTGGGCGTTGTGGGGCTCATCTTTATCTTCTTCGCGCCGCAGATCATCGGGTTCTACACGTCCGATCCGAACGTAGCTCCTTACGGCATCGATTGCCTGCGAATCGTCGCGTACGGGTTTTTGTTTTACGCCTATGGCATGGTGCTGGGGCAGTCGTTCAACGGTGCCGGTGACACGTGGACGCCGACAATCATCAACCTGTTTGTCTTCTGGTTATGGGAGATTCCCCTCGCGTATGTGCTGGGCGTGGTGCTGGGATTCGGACCGCGCGGTGTGTTTATAGCGATGATGATTGCGTTTTCGACTCTGGCGGTGGTGAGTGCAGCCGTGTTCAGACGTGGACGCTGGAAGACCCGCGTCGTGTAATAGGTCCTATAGGACATATAGGTCGTATAGGTCCTATAAGACCTATTCTTCTGCCCTGAGTCCGAACAGTACTGTTCCGTACTTTTGTATGTTTTCGCACCACCGCTTTGAGCGCCCCACGTGTGTACGCTGGAATACAGTAGCGGCCCCCTTATTGCCTAACAAGGATCTGCCAGACAGAGCAGGGCACGTTGGAGTGCGGTTAACTTGCCCAGGCTTCGGATCCGCCGACCAGAGCGGTGTCAGGTTACCCGCACTCCTACGACGTTTCTATAGCTCCCGGGCAAAGTCAATTGGTGAGAGCAAGGAGGAGCTTTATGGAGAAAAAACTCGCGGGGAAGAAAGTGGCCATCCTGGTCGCGGATGGTTTCGAACAAATTGAGCTGACCGAGCCGAAGAAGGCGCTCGAGGATGCTGGTGCGACAACGGAAATTGTGTCACCTGCCGACGGAGAAGTGCAGGGATGGAATCATGACGAAAAGGCGGATTTATTTAAGGTTGATATGCCCTTGAGCAGGGCACGCTCTGATGATTACGACGCACTATTACTGCCGGGCGGAGTCAGAAATCCTGATCAATTAAGAATGTCGATGAGAGCCGTCGAGTTTATCGACGGTTTTTTTGTAACTGGGAAACCGGTCGCGGCCATCTGTCACGCAGCGTGGACGCTGATCGACTCGGAGGTTGTCAAAGGAAGGACGATTACTTCATGGCCGTCGCTGAAAAGCGATCTGATCAACGCCGGCGCGCGCTGGGTTGACAGGGACGTAGTAGTTGATAACGGACTCATAACCAGTCGGAAGCCTGCCGATATACCCGCGTTCAATAAGAAGATGATCGACGAGTTTGCAGTAGGCCGGCATTCGCGGCAGAGAGCCGCGTGACTCACTGATTACGCGGATAGCATGGATCATCGATTCGTGCTATCCGCGTTAATCAGTGGGAAATTTCCTGACAGTGCTTCCCACTTTCACCGTTCCACCCTGAATCACCTTTGCATTAATTCCTCTGAGACAAAGTTGCTTTCCGACTGTTGAGTTAACAAACTTCATCGCCTCCGCACCGAAGCGTGCGACAAACTTGTGGCAGCCCGTGTGAGGCTGTGGGCTGACTTCGATCACAGCTGATCCGATCGCGATGCGCGACCCCGCCGGAAGATTTTCTTTACTCAGGTCCATGTCGATATAAAGCTGGTCGCCGGCAAGTGGCCAGCGTTCTTTATCCTGCGCGACGAGAGCCGTGACACGAGAGTTCATGATGTTGAGCTGCATATCCGGATGTGGTGAACCATCGGGAGTTCGCGGGCTCTTACGCACAATCCAGCTATCGCCAATCAAGCCCTTGATCGGATCGAGTTCAGCTTCTTCCAAAACTTCTCTTTCGTCGACGCGTGGTCGTCGCACGATTAGCTGGAGCAGCCCTGCGTCTTTCGGCGCCTGCCGCAAGTGGTCCAACGCCGCTTCGAGTTCTTCCATGGTCAGGTGTTTCATGGCGCAGATTTAATCACAACACAAGTTAGGATTAAAATAAGCCGCGGATTACACGGATTACACGGATTTACACAGATCTATTCGCGTTAATTCGCGTTAATCCGTGGCGGAATTTACAAGTCTTAACAATTTTTCACTCCCCCTTGACACAGCCCGGCCCTGTTGCAGCGTATGCTCTGCCCCGCTGTGCAACCACCTCCGGAGGCTGGAATGAAGTCGAAAAGAGAAGGAAACACCCGGTTCCGACTCGTCCTTACGCTTGGCCTGGCGGTCGTCTTACCCGCACTGACACTCATCTACGTCAACTTCAAACACGTCAAGTCGATCCAGCGCGATAAGAAGTTCGAGGCGTTGCTTCATCGCGATTTTCAATACCTGCTTTACATCGCGCAGAAGAAGATCAACGTAAAGGCGTATGAAGTTACGGAGAACGCGCGGGATGGTTTTCCGTCCGCCGAGGATTCCGACGAAGATAAAAAGCGCAAGCTCGAGCAACTGATGGCGAAGAACCCGTGGGCCGGCCACATGTTTCTGTTTGATTCGAAAAAGGGTGTCACGCTTCAGGTGCGACAAGACCGCATGAACCAGCAGGAGATTGCCGAACTCGAAAAAATGTACAAGGGCTGGATGGGCATGGAGGGCCCCTATCTTGCTGAGCAACTGCGAAAGAAGCCGAAGCCGTTCACGTGGTACAGCGCCGAATCCGATGGACCACATGGATCTATTTATCAAACCACCGCGATTTTCACCCTCCCGAAACTCACAAACGACCGGACGGTGCTGGGCGGCGTGAGTTTTGATTCGAAGTATTTGAAGGAGAATTTCTTCCCGCAACTGTTGGAGGAGTTTACGTCACAAAAGTTCAGCGAAGATCCAAAGCGAGCCCAGTTTTATGAACTCGCGGCGCAGGAGATCGATGAACAACAGGACCAGCGACTTGCGATGCTCGTGTTTCCGGCGGACGCGATGAAGTCAGAACCTGAACGGCCGTTGGCGAAGTCGACTGGTTGGAACGGCGATGGTAAACCCGAAGTTTCGCAGAAACTTGACGATCCGTTTCGCGGGCTTGCGCTTGGGATCAAGTTCCAGGGCACGACGGCGCAAGCTATCGCTAACCGGTGGGCGATGCAGAGTTTCATGATCCTCGGCGTGCTCTCGGTGTTGATGATCGGAGGTCTCGTGTTGACGTATCGCAGTGTGAACAAGCAGATGGCGCTCGCGCGACTGAAGTCTGATTTCGTTTCCAACGTTTCACACGAGTTGCGCACGCCCCTGGCGTTGATTCGACTTTACGCGGAGACACTCGAGCTCGGGCGCATTACGACTGAGGTGAAAAAGCACGAGTATTACGGCATCATCCGCAAAGAGAGTGAACGATTAACCGCGCTGATCAACAACATTCTCGACTTCTCTCGCATTGAAGCCGGACGAAAAGAGTATGACTTTCGCGAGACTGACATCGCCGAACTCGTCCGCAACACGCTCGATTCCTATCGTTACCAGATCGAGCAGCAGGGATTTGCATTCGAAGAGCAGATCGACACGAGTCTTCCGGCGGTGCGAGTTGATCGCGAAGCCATCGCGCGGGCGCTTGTCAATCTGGTGAACAATGCACTGAAATATTCCGACAACGAAAAATTCCTGGGCGTGAAGCTTTACCGCGAGCAGAGTGTGCTGAAACTCGAGGTCAGCGATCGTGGTATAGGCATCGATCGTAACGAGCAGTCGAGAATATTTGAAAAGTTCTACCGCACGGGCGATCCCCTCGTCCATAACACGAAGGGAAGCGGTCTTGGGTTGTCTCTCGTGCGTCACATCACGCAAGCGCACGGCGGGGACGTTGAAGTAGAAAGCACGCCGGGCCGGGGCAGCAAATTCACCATGAAGCTGCCTCTGGCACAGCCGGGTACAACAGGCGCCGTGTAACAGGCCCCTCCTTGGAGTGCGGCGGCCTGGCGCCGCTTTGGTAGCGCGCGGAGCGCGCCGGAAAGATAGGGTTAGCTCATGAAAACCAAAATTCTGATCGTTGAAGACGAACCGGCAATGGTCGCCGGACTGCGTGACAACTTCGAGTATGAAGGCTACGAAGTGATCAGCGCCGAAGATGGTGTGAGTGGTCTCGAACGAGCACTTTCCGACAAACCCGATCTCATCGTCCTCGACGTAATGATGCCGCGCATGAGCGGACTCGACGTTTGCAAACAGTTGAAATCAAAACGTCCCTCAGTGCCGATCATCATGCTGACTGCGCGCGGTCAGGAGATCGACAAAGTTGTCGGTCTCGAACTTGGGGCTGATGATTACGTGACTAAGCCGTTTTCGGTGCGTGAACTGATGGCGCGTGTGAAAGCAGTTTTGCGCCGCGCGTCTTCACCGGCGCCCGCGCCCGAGATTTATAAGTTTAGCGACGTTGAAGTAAACATTCGCAGTAACGAAGTCAGGCGTGGCGGAAATCTAATCGATCTTTCCGCGAAAGAGTTTGCTTTGCTTGCTTATTTTCTTGCGCATCCGGTTGAGACACTGAGTCGCGACCGCCTGCTTGATGCTGTCTGGGGATACGACAATTATCCGACCACGCGCACGGTTGACACGCACATCGTTCATCTCCGGCAAAAGCTCGAACCAAATCCCGAAGAACCACGTTTTATTCTTACCGTTCACGGTAGTGGCTACAAGTTTGTCGGATGAGGTTTCCGTATGGCTCTCCCAGCCTTAAAAGTAGTCCCCGAGAAATCCAACTCCTGTTTGGAATTAAGCCACTCCCTGGAGTCAAGCCCTTCCGTGGAGTCAAGCCCCTCCTTGGAGTGCGGCGACTTGTCGCCGCTTTGGTCCCACGATCGAGTCACAGTACTCCAGGGATACGACACAAAACTTGAAACACTCCAACGCGACTACGCCGAACTCAACACCGCGATCTTTGAAGCCGCACAAGTCCACCGGCGTTTGTGTGCGCCGAGTCTTGTGCGTCACGGTGCTTTCGACGTTGCGAGCGAGATTTTCGCCGTTCGTCATCTCCCTGGCGATTTCTTCAGCGTGGAGCGAACAAGCGACGGTCTCGTGCTGGCTCTGGGCGATATCGGAGGCAAAGGGCTTGCAGCCGGAATGTGGGTGACACATCTCATCGGCCTGATACGCACGCACACCGCTGCGAGCAGCGATCCGGATGCGATCGTCGCGGGCGTCAATCGCGACATGGCGCGGTTGTCAGAGATCGAACCGCTCAGCTCACTTTTTGTCGCACGGCTCGAAGCGACGTCGGGAAAACTCGATTACTGCAGCGCCGGCCATCCGCCGGCTTTGCTCCTGCGGCCCAATGGTGGCCTCGAACAGCTCTCGGACGGTGGACCAGTGCTGGGTGCTGTTCCAGTAGCGTCGTTTGATTGCGGAACAGTTCAACTTGGCGCTGGCGATTTGCTGCTGGCGTGTTCTGATGGCATCTTAGAGTCGTTCAACGAAGCAGGTCAGGAGTTTGGCAATCAACGACTCGAGGCTGAATTGCGCCGTGCCCAGGGCGGATCGGCCGAGTCGGTGTTGTTTTCTGTGCTCGGAGCAGTGCAGGACTTTGCTGCTCCACGCCCACTCACGGACGACATGACGTTGATGATCATTAAAAATAACAGTGCGGAGTTCTAATTTAGCTCGCGTTGAGAGTTCAGCCTCTAGGCTGCTGCTTTGAACGACGACAAGCTAAAGCTTGAACTCTGAAAATACGAGGAATCATCATGAAAAAGAAATTCGTGGTTTTGATGTTCATGCTCGCGGCCGCCACAGTGGCTTTCGCCGGTGACGGTGAATCACAGTACGCAAAGCTCGACGGAGCGAAGATTCATTACAAGAGTTACGGCAAGGGAAACGAGGCCGTAGTGCTGGTCCACGGCTGGGGCTGCAACCTCGATCACTGGCGCGACCAAATTCCCGACCTCTCGAAACGCGGCCGAGTTCTCGCACTCGATCTGCCCGGTCACGGACAGAGTGATAAACCCGAGATTTCCTACACGATGGATCTTTTCGCAAACGCGATCGATGCCGTGATGCGCGATGCAAAAGTCGATCGCGCAGTCGTGGTGGGCCATAGCATGGGAACGCCGGTCGCGCGACAGTTCTATCGCAAGTATCCGCAGAAGACCGCCGCGATCGTGATCGTCGACGGCGGCTTACGTCCGTTCGGCACGAAGGAAATGCGCGAACAGTTTATGGCGATGTTTCGTGCTCCAAACTACAAAGAGACGACCGCGCAAATGCTTTCTCAGATGGCGGGCACGCTTTCTGCCGCGGATAAGGAACGGGTGAACTCGTCCTTTGGAAGCACGCCGCAACACGTGCTCGTCAGCGCGATGGAGACCATGAATAACGATGCGCTATATGCTACAGACAAGATGAACGTTCCGGTGCTTGCGATCCTCGCGAAGTCGCCGTTCTGGCCGCCTGACACCGAACAGTTCCTTCGCGGCCTTGCGCCTGATTTGGAGTTTCAAATGTGGGACGGCGTGAGTCATTTTCTGATGATGGAAAAACCGAAACAGTTCAACGACGCAGTGATCGCTTTTCTCGATAAAAAATCTTTGTTGAAAACTTCAACCCAAACAACGAAAGGGGAATAGCAATGGCAGACGTAAAACCGATTCCAGAGGGATACCACTCGATTACTCCTTACTTGATCGTCGAGGGAGCCGCCCAGGCTTTGGAGTATTACAAGAC
>DASUPZ010000451.1:0-4606 GCA_036280855.1 Pyrinomonadaceae bacterium
GCTTGGACCTACGTGATTCTCGCGGAAGCCGTGAACCCCGAATACGGTCTGGGATACATGGTCGAACTTGCGCGCACGCATCACAGAGCATCATGGTCGTTTGCCGGTCTGCTTGTCATCGGCGGCATCGGCCTCATTACTGATTTTCTCATCCGCATGGTTTCCAGCCTGCTGTTCCGCTGGCGTGAAGCATCCTGAATACAATGGCCGAAGGTCGACAAACACTTCCACAAGCCGGCGAGCCCGGCACTATCGCAGTCGATGTTGGCGAGCCCCAGGGTAAGCCGCGCGCGACTTATCAACCGGATCAAACCGGCGCCGCGCCGAAGTTGCGCGTACACGACTTGAGCGTTACTTACATAGATCGGAAGGGTAACCGCACCGAAGCAGTGCGCGACGTGTCGTTCGATATTCTCGATAAACCTGACTCGGGCGAGATCGTCGTGTTTCTTGGTCCATCGGGTTGCGGGAAGTCGACGATCTTGAAAGCAGTTGCGGGACTGTTGCCGCCGACTGAAGGCGAAGTGCTCGTTGACGGGCAACGGGTGACTGACGTCGGCCGCGATCGCGGGATGGTGTTTCAGGCTTACACGTCATTCGGTTGGCTCACGGTGCGTGAGAACGTCGAGTATGGTTTGAAACTCCAGGGTATGCCGAAATCCGAGCGCCGGAAGATTTCTGATGAGATTTTGAAATCAGTTGGGCTCGCGGATTTCGCCGATCGTTATCCGAAAGATCTCTCCGGCGGCATGAAGCAGCGTGTCGCGATCGCGCGAACCCTGGTCAACAAGCCGCGTGTGGTGCTGATGGACGAACCGTTTGGAGCGCTCGATCCACAGACGCGCTGGGGCATGCAGAGCCTGCTGCTCGAGATCTCTCGCGCGGAAAACAATACGATCCTGTTTGTGACTCACGACGTGTCGGAGGCGGTTTATCTTGCCGACACGATTTACGTCTTATCACAGCGGCCCGCGCGGATCCTGCACAAGGTTGAAGTTCCCGCGTTTCCAGTGCGCGATATTGCGTTAAAATCAGCACCGGAGTTTCGCGCGGTCGAGAAACAGCTGCTCGACTTGATTTACGGGACCAGGTGAGGCTTGAGTTCAGAGTTCAGCCTTTAGGCTGCTTCGGCACATACAAGCTAAAGCTTGAACTCTAAACAGAGGTGTATGGGGACGAGCCAGAAGCGGAAAGACGGTGTGCCGGTGAACGTTACGCCCCTGCGCGACGATCCGCTCGCCGCGACTCAGGCTTTTATTCGCCAGAAAGTCCACGAGAAGCGCTCGTACGTCAAAGCCGCTTTTGCTAATCCATATAATCTCTCGCTCCTGATCGGCGGTCTCGCTGCCTCCGCTCTCACGCTGAATCCATTGCTGGCAATCGTCACGGTTGGTCTTGAAGTGTTATGGATGACGAATGCTCCCGGATCAAAGAAGCTCCAGGATTGGCTCTGGGATCCTGCGTTCGATGAGAAGGAGCAGGCGAAGGAGCAGGCCGAACGTGCAGAACGACTCAAGATGCTCGATGACGAGACTCGCGAGCGCGTGTTGTCGCTCCTCGCGCGGCAGCAGGAGATCAACGCGCTCGCCGCGCAAAATCCATCGTTTACCGGCGAGTTGTTGCGTACCGAACTGACGAAGACCGATCGCCTCGTCGATGCGTTCATCGAAATGGCCGCGACTTGCAGTCGCTATGAAGCTTACCTTGAATCGATCAACGCCCACGAACTCGAAAAAGAACGACGCCGCTGGGAAGCGATCTCGAAGGACGAGGACCGGCGCCCTTCTGAAACCGACATCGCCCGCAAGAATCTCGCGGTGATCCTGAAGCGCTTCGACAAGATGAAGGAGATACATCACTACCTGCGTGTCGCGCGCGGTCAACTCGATCTGATCGAACATTCTTTTCAGTTGATCGCAGATCAGATCGTTACCATGCAGTCGCCGCAGGAGTTGACGGGCCAGCTTGATGAACTGCTCGATGGTGTCGAGTCGATCAAACAAACGGCGGCTGATACTGAAAGAATACTGAATCCACTTGGATTGAAGGACGTGCAGCTATGACGGACGGTCGTGTGTTGCCGGTTTGGGCGGAAGACTTGCGGCGTCGCTATTTGCGTGGCGAGGCATCGATGTTCGTGTTGCACGGCAACGTTTACGACGTTGTGCTTAGCAACAGGAAGATGATGGCGCTCACGGAGTTTTTGACCGACGTTCTGCTCAAGGACTCGAAGGAGACTATCGCTGTTTACAACGTCGCGACCGGCGTGAGATTTACAAAACGCGCGAAGGATCTGGACGCGATTGACGATCTCCTGTTTTCGACTGAGAAACCACGCGTTTTCGCAGCACTCGAGCGTCTGTTGATCGGCACGAAGAAGACGGCCGTAATCATGGAATACGCTGAGGCGATCGCGCCCGCCGGAGATCCGAATTTCCAGGGTGAAGCTGACCGCGCCGCGATCGTCACGCTTCATCGCTGGTCGGCGCTGCCTGAGATCGAACGCGGCGACAACGTCGTGTTGTTGATCTCTGAAAATTTAACTGAACTGGCGCCGAAGTTGATCTCGAATCCAAAGGTCGCTGTCGTTGAAGTGCCGATGCCTGATCTCGCCACGCGTCGCGAAGCCGCACGGCTCGCGGATTCGCGTCTCACCGACAAAGATACTGAACGTTACGCGGGAGTCACGGCCGGTCTGAAGTCGATCCAGATTGCTTCGATACTCACGCCTCAACCTGCCGCTGAAGAAGAGCTCGCCGATCGTGAATCTTTCATCGCCGGACTGCTTGGCGGCGGCTCGGACGCAGCCGGACGCGCGCATAAACTCGCCACCCTCACGAGTGGATTAAGCCGCGACGAGGTGAAGGAACTGGTCGCACCCACCGCGCAGGTTCCCGACGCGCCTGTTCCCAGTCCGATCGAACGCGCACGCAAAGAAACTGACCGGCTGATCGCGAAAAGAAAACGCGAGATTCTGGAGCGCGAGTGTTTCGGGCTGGTGGAGTTTGTTGAGCCTGCGCATGGATTCGAAGTTGTTGGCGGCATGGACGAAGTGAAGAAAGACCTGATGGTCATCGCGGAGAGCATTCGCGAGGGCCGGACGAGTCGCGTACCGATGGGAATTCTTTTCACTGGTCCAATGGGTACAGGCAAGACGTTTGTTGCCGAGGCGTTCGCGAAGGAGTGCGGGCTGACGACGATCAAGTTGAAAAACTTTCGATCGAAGTGGGTTGGCGCAACGGAAGGCAATCTCGAAAAGATCCTGAACGTGATCCGGGCGATCGGGCAGGTGGTTGTGATCATCGACGAGGGTGATCGCGCGTTTGGAAACACGGACGGTGAAGGCGACGGCGGCACGTCGTCGCGAGTGATTGCGCGGATTAAAGAGTTTATGTCTGACACGTCGAACCGCGGGCGGATCTTGTTTCTCGTAATGACCAATCGTCCCGACAAACTCGACGTGGATCTCAAACGTGCGGGCCGTCTCGATCGAAAGATTCCGTTTCTTTACGTGCAGACTCCGGAAGAAGTCGAACTGGTGGCGAAGGCGTTGCTGCGTAAAAACAAGATCAAGACCGAGGTTGATCTGGTTTCGATTCGCGAGAAGTTTTCGAGCAAGCTGGTAGGGTACAGCAATGCGGACATCGAAGCGGCGATCCTGCTGGCAAATGAAGAGGCCGCGCGCGAGAGCGGGAGTGACGCGCCGGTGCTGGAGAAACATGTCGAGCAAGCGGCGATCGATTACTTTCCGAGTCGAGATGCGGAGCTGCTGGAATACATGGAGCTACTCGCGGTATTTGAAAGCTCCAGCCGCCGCCTGCTGCCGGCGAAGTATGCGGCGTTAACACCCGAAGAACTCGACTTGCGCCTGCGCCACCTGCGCGCGATCGTCGGCACGCGGCGCTAATTAGTTCTGCGACAGGCCTCGCGGATGGCGTTGAAAGTCAGGACGTTCAGGTTGGTTTGCAGGTGAGCAGGTTCTGCGCGGATGTGGCCGCTGAGGATCGACGCGAGCTGCTCGTCCGACATTTTTGCGGTACACGTCTTCAGCCAGTTTAGGTTTTCCTCAGGCGCTCCGAAGAAGGGAGCGACAAGCATGCCGTTGATCCCACCCGTTGCGTACGCTCGACGTTCGGTGTCAGTCATGTCGAGATAGTCTTTGCCGGTGAAGAAGCCACCGCTGATCGTGACCCTTTTTTCCTGGTTTGCGTGAATGCTGATGAATGCGATGAGTGCGATCACTGGCAGAAAGCGTTTCATAGGTGCCTCCCGGTATCGGAAAAGTCAGACCAGTTTACGCCACCACATACACAAAAAAATAGGTCCTATAAGTCATATAGGACCCATTTTCTTTCGATTCGTCCGTGGTTAGCTTTGGCCGCCCGTCACAACGCCGCACGCGATGCGGTCGCCTGAATTACCTGATGGATCCGTCTTCATGTCGTCAGCACTCGCGTGGATGATCAGCGACGTGCCGCCATTACTGAATAGCGACGTATTTCCGTCTCCCATCGTCACGCGCGCGCCCGTCACAGTCGCATTCGCGGTTCCATCCTTCTTCACCATGAAATTGTTCATGTCACCGGCGTGTGGTCCTTGCGGATTC
>DASUPZ010000452.1:0-9421 GCA_036280855.1 Pyrinomonadaceae bacterium
CCGTATCACGGGGAAGCCTTCGCCGTCGGGATAACCAGCTTCGGCGAGTAAATCGCGAGCTTTGCCGACGTCGTGTCCGAGCAGCTCCTCTTTATCGACCACCGGCTTTTCACCAGACATCTCTTCGGGAAGAAACTTGCCGGCAGGTTCGGTCGCACCGCCGAGATCGTCGCGGCTGACACGTTCGCGATCGATCGCGAGCGCAAGCGCCTCACGTACTCGCACGTCGTCAAACGGTTCGCGAGCGGTGTTGAAATCGTAGTAAGTCAAAGCTCCATAGGTGGAGCGGCGGAAGTCTTTGTAAGGCGCTAAGAGCTTGAGCGCGAGGGGTTCGAAGGGCGCGTTTGTCACAGCGTCGATCTCGCCCGCGTGATATGCGCTCAACGCCGCTTCGGCGCTCGCGGTATTCACAAACGTCACACGCTCGAGTGCGACCGAATCGCCGTCCCAGTAAGTCTTTGCGCGTTCGAGCTGCACGCGATCGCTCTCCGTAGCAGCCAGGTGGAAAGCGCCGTTTGAGATCAGCTCGTGCGACTCGAGGCGGTTAGTGCTATCCGCGTCTGCTATCTTCACTGGACGAAAAACCGGATGGGCCACGAGTGCAGGAAAACTGTTATCGGCGTGTTGCAGTCTCACTTGCAACACGTGCTCGTTGATCGCGCGGGCGCCGAAGTCATCGGGAGTGCCGGAAGTTGCGCCTTCGATGTTCGCGAGAAGCTCTGTGTGCGGAGCGAGTGTTCCAATCTTGAGGGTGCGCTCCCAGGAACGAACAAAGTCGTTAGCAGTTACTTTCTCGCCGTTGGACCAGCGTGCATTGTCGCGCAGGTAAAACGTCCAGACACGCGCGTCGTTTGACGACTCCCAGCGCGTTGCGACTGCGGGCACCGGATCGAGTGTTTTCGGATCGTAATCCGTCAGTCCTTCGAAGAGAGCGCGCACGGCGTCGGTGTCGGGCGGCGCTGCGGCAAAGGCGGGATCGAAAGTTTGCGGAAGCCCACCGTTGCTCCAGCGAAACTCCTGCGTTTTTGGCGTTACAACTTTGCCGTAGTAAGTCGAGGGTTCGATC
The DNA here is from genome assembly GCA_036280855.1 of Pyrinomonadaceae bacterium. GTDB lineage: Bacteria > Acidobacteriota > Blastocatellia > Pyrinomonadales > Pyrinomonadaceae > PSRF01. The sequence goes on from DASUPZ010000452.1 coordinate 1,067, forward strand.
GTATTGAAGCAGCTTGTGGTAGTCAGACACAGCGCCAGAAGCAGCGAGCAGATACAGGGGAAAGGTTTTTTAGCCACGGATGACACGGATTAGTTGGTTATAAACTTCAACGGTTCGAGATCTTGCGAGATCAAACCCGTCGGACGTATCGATCAGATAATCGGCGAACTTCTGCTTCTCTTCCTGGGGCATTTGCGAGTTGATGCGTCTCTGCGCTTCGGTTTGCGAGAGCTTGTCGCGCAACATCAGGCGTTCGAGCTGGACCTCAGGACGGCAATGGACCACGATCAGTTTATCAAACCGCTTGTAACCACCGGATTCGATCATCAGCGCCGCATCGACGATGCCGATGCCTCGAGGATCTTCGCGTTCCCAGTCGTTCAGGATCTCGTCCTGTCGCGCGATGATGAACGGATGAAGAATATGGTTGAGACGCTGGCGCTTCTCTTCATCGGCAAACACGACAGCGCCCAACGCCTTGCGATCGAGCGTGCCATCCTCGCTGAGAATCTCGTGACCAAACTCCTGGACCAGCGATTTCAACCCCGCCGTGCCGGGCATGACGACTTCGCGTGCCGTCTGATCCGCGTCAAGCACGTGACAGCCGAGTTCGGTAAAGACTGAAGCGACAAACGATTTACCGACGGCAATCGAGCCTGTCAGGCCAACGCGTAACATTCATCTCCGCCTTAGGCGCGCTGCCGTTAACGTGTTTTTCATCAACATAGCCACGGTGAGCAGCCCAACGCCACCGGGCACAGGCGTCAACAAGCCCGCGACTTCAGACGCTTCGGCTGGATGCACGTCGCCCACGAGCGTAGAGCCACGCTTCTCGACGACCTCGAGCCGCTTCGTCGCTTCGGTGCCGAAAAGCGACCGCACCGCCTCCGGGTCGGAGATTTTGTTCATGCCAACGTCGATCACGGTTGCGCCACGCTTGATGTGCTCGCCGCGTATGAAGCCGGGCCGTCCGATCGCCACCACGAGCAAATCGGCGTTGCGCGTTACAGCGGGGAGGTCGCGTGTGCGCGAATGGCAGATCGTAACTGTCGCATCGCGCTGCAGGAGCAACTGGGCCATCGGCCTGCCCACGATCTGGCTCCGGCCCACGATGCACGCGTTCGCACCGCGTATTTCAACGCCGCTGTCGTCGAGCAACTCGATGATTCCGGCCGGAGTGCAAGGAACAAGCACCGGCCGTCCCAGGCCCAATCTTCCTACGTTCACCGGATGAAAACCGTCGACGTCCTTGGCCGGATCGATTGCCTCGATGATCGCCGTTTCGTCGATCGCCGGCGGCAGAGGTAGTTGCGTAAGTATCCCGTCGACGTCGTCGCGTGTATTCAAGGAGGTGATCAGCGCGAGCAATTCGGACGTCGTGGTCGACCCCGGCAACGCGTGATGTTCGGAACGTATGCCGACTTCTTCACACGCGCGAATCTTGTTCTGAACGTAAACTGCCGACGCCGGATCCTCGCCGACACGCACGGCCGCGAGAGTCGGACGTACGCCGCGTTCGTTAATCTCAGCCTGGACCTGCTGCTTGATCTGTGCCGCTAATTTTGCTGCTTCGAGTCTCATTCAATAGCTACCAAAATGTGATCGCCGCAAAGAAGCACAAGAAGCACAAACGAGAAAAAATCGAAAATTCAAATGAGAAATTCCCTTTTGTGCTTCTTGTGCCTTTTTGTGGCGGGGATAGTATACACAGATTGCGCGGATTGGTGTTTCACACGTGGCTCGATGATAATCGGGCGATGCGATTTCTGAGATTAACACTCGCTTGCGTCTTACTCGGCATGGCTGCGCTTGCGGCCACGGCCCAACCGCGCGAGCAAATCCAGAACGACGAGTATCTTCGCGGACGCACCGCGGAACGCAACGGCGACATGGCAGTCGCAACCGCGAATTACCAGACACTCGCTTCCAACAATTCGCTGCTGAAGGAATACGCGTTGTGGCGGCTCTCGAAAATCGCGCGCGCGTCCGGCGATCTCGTACTCGAACGCGAACGTCTGCAACAACTCATTTCGACCGCGCCTTCAAGTCTTCTTCACGACGCCGCAACATTGCGCCTGGTTGAGAGTTTTATCGAAAGCGGGGATTTCAACGCTGCGGCAAGCAGTGCAAAGCCTCTGACACTGTCGAAGAACGCGGGCGTTGCGCGCAAAGGCGCGGCGTTGATGGGCGGTGCCTACGCGCGTGCCGGAAAGACGGCCGAAGCACGCGACGTTTTCACAAAACTCGTGATGCAGATGCCCGATGCTTCACGTCCGGATGACTACGCGCTCGAGGCTGTCCGCCGGCTCGATCAACTCGACAAAGGAGCAACAGTCAATCTTACCGAAGCCGAACACCTGTTGCGCGCGTCGGTCTACCAGTTCAATCGCGACTTCGCCGGCGCACGAGTTCATTACCAGGCGGTCGTGGATCGTTTTCCGCAAAACACGACTGTACCCAACGCGATATTTCAGATCGCGCGTGGCTTCTACCAGGAAGCGAAGTACGACGATGCAGTAAAACTTTTTCAGAAGGTCTTCGACGCGTATCCGCAGTCAACAACTGCGCGAGAGGCGCTCGGGTTCGTCGGTTCCACCTACGTCCGCATGAAGCGTACTGACGATGCAGTCAACGCCTACAAACTGCTCATCGATCGTTTTCCCGACGCGCCAAGTCCCGATCGCCCGTACCTGAACATAATCGATGCGCTTCACGAAGCGGGCCGGCATGCAGAAGCACTGAACTGGGTGCAACAAACACGCGCGCGTTTCGAAAACGATCTCGGCGGCGCACTCGCCCTCTTTGCGCAACTCCGCATTCACATGGCCCAGGGAAACTGGTCCACAGTCGTGCGCGACGCTGACGAACTGTTGAAACTGGCGGATCTGGGTGGAACGCGGGTTCCCGGCGGCACGAATCCCGCAGAGATCACTTTTCTGCGCGCGTTTGCGCTCGAACAACTCGGGCGGATCGAGGATGCAATAGCCGGTTACCTGTCGATCCCTGATGGCCGCAACGAGTACTACGGCAACCGCGCCACTCAACGACTGCTGGCGCTCACTGAAACCGAAAAATCCCGCGCGCTCGTCAGAATGCGTCTTAACGCGCGGCTCAGCGACATGAAGGCGGCAAGTGCGGCCGGGCAGTTTGAGCAAGCGCGGATCGCAGCCCAAAACGCGCTCAGGCTCACCACCGACACACAGATCCGCGCGGATGTTTTTAAGAATCTCCAGACGGCATATAACGCACTACCCGCGTATCGCTTGCCACAGTTGAACAAAGTCCCGGTGATCAAACCGGCGGAACCTGCTGCTAACGCAAATCCTCACGAAGCACTCGCAGAAAATCTCATGCTTCTCGGATTCTACGACGAAGCACTCCCGGAACTACTGGCCGCGCGTCCTTCGAACAGAACGCCCGACGAAGAATACACACTCGCCACAATCGCGTTGCGAGCAGGCATGCCGAATCGCGCAGTGCGCTTTGCCGAGCAAACGTGGCGATCGGTGCCGGCCGACTTCGTTATCGAACTGGTCCCACGCGAACTGGTCGAACTGCTCTATCCGGCGCCATTCGCCGACTCGCTCCTGAAACACGCCGCGAGCAGGAACGTCGATCCGCGTTTCGTGCTCTCGATTGCACGCCAGGAATCTCGCTTCCAGGCAGATGCAAAGTCAGTAGCCGCCGCGCGCGGAATGATGCAGTTCATTCCATCCACCGCGGATCAGATCGCGACCGAACTGAACCTGCGCAACTTCAACCAGGACGACCTGTACAACGCCGACATGGCCATACTCTTCGGCTCGCAATACCTCGCAAACCTCTTCAAACAGTTTCCGGATCAACCGCAGGCCGTCGCCGGTTCGTACAACGGGGGCGCTGACAATCTCGCCCGCTGGATCGCCCGCTCGCGAGCGAATGAAGCCGACCGCTACGTTCCCGAAATCGGTTTCACTCAAACCAGAGATTACGTCTACAAAGTGATGGCAAACTTCTGGACCTATCAACGGCTGTACGACGCGCAGCTCCGACCCGTCACAACGAAATGAAGAAGCGTCTACTCATACTGCTACTGCTGCTGTGCATCTGCTTCGCAGTCTCTTGCGGACGCTCGAACGAGAAGCGCTACGACCTGAAAGGCAAAGTGGTAGTTGTCGAACCCGATAAACACCTGGTCACGGTTTCTCACGAAGAAGTCAAAGACTACATGCCGGCGATGACAATGCCGTTTACGGTCCGGAGTGAATCAGATCTGCAAATTCTCGCGCCCGAGGATCAGATCACGGCAACACTCGTCGTGGACGGCTCACACTCGTGGCTCGAAGATCTCATCATCGTGAGACAGAGCGGGAATGCGGCGGCGGTGCCCGCGGTGGCCCAGGCGAAAGAAGGCGACAGTGTTCCAAACTTTAAACTGCGGAACCAGAACGATCGAGAGATCCGAATTCACAATTATCGCGGCAAGGCGCTGCTTCTGACGTTTATTTACACGCGTTGCCCGGTGCCTGAGTACTGCACGCTGATGAGCAACAATTTCGTGCAGGTGGACCGCGAGCTGGGTCAGGATCCGGAGTTGTACGGCAAGACTCACCTGCTCAGCATCAGTATCGATCCGGAGTACGACACGCCCCAGGTGTTGCGCAGCTACGGTTCGGCGCACACGGAACGTTACCAGGAAGAGACTTTTGCGCACTGGGAGTTTGCGACCGGGACGAAGGAGCAGGTGAAGGAGATCGCGGAGTACTTTGGGCTACGATACTTTCCCGAGAAGGGCGAGATCATTCACGGGTTGCGGACGGTGATCGTGGGTCCGGATGGAAAGGTCGCGAAGGTTTATTCGGGTAATGAGTGGAAACCCGAGGAAGTTGTGGCGGAGATCAAAAAAGCTGTACGCGGATGACGCGGATTAACTACCCTTGATTTTCTTGATCTCTTCAGTCAAGACGGGGACTGCGTCGAACAGATCTCCGACAATTCCGTAATCTGCGATGTCGAAGATTGGCGCCTCGGGATCTTTATTAATGGCGACGATCGTGCCTGAGTTTTTCATGCCGACAAGATGTTGAATTGCCCCTGAGATGCCGAGGGCGACGTAGAGTTTGGGAGCGACCGTTTGGCCCGACGATCCGATCTGACGATCGATCGGGAGCCACTCGGCGTCGCAAATCGGGCGCGACGCTGCGAGATCTCCGCCCAGGACCTCGGCGAGTTTTTCAGCAAGCACGAGATTGTCTTTGCTCTTGATGCCGCGGCCGACAGCCACGATCACTTCAGCCTTCGTCAGGTCCACAGCCTGCTTCGCTTCCTGGAACGGAGGCTCGGGAACCATGCGCACGTCGCCAATCTCAACCGCGACATTCTCCACTTGCGCGCCACCACCTTTCGCAGCCTGATCGGGCCGGTAAGCTCCACTTTGAAAAGTCGCGAACACCGGCGGCTCACCATCCGAAACCACGTCAGCATCCAGCTTGCCGAGGAAAATCCTGCGCGTGAAACTAATCTTCCCGCCGTCTGCTTTCGCACGAATGCAATCGCTGATCATCGACTTCCCAAAACGCGCTGCCAGCTTCGGCGCGAAATCACGAACCTGGTAAGTGTGCGTCAGAAAAACAAAACCCGGATCGACCTGCTTCACGATCTGCTGCATTCCATCGGCGTACGCGTCGGGCGTGTAATCCGCCAGCTTCGGATTCGTCGCGCAAATCACTTTCGCCACGTCGTACGCCGCAATCTCCTGGCCCAACGCGGCAACATCCGCACCCAGCACCACAGCACTCACGCTCTGCCCCAACTCAGATCCCAGCGCCTGCGCCGCGGCAATCGCCTCGAGCGAACTGCGGTTCGCAACCCCGCCTTTATGCTCTATAAAAACTAAGATCCCGTTACTCATATCGTTCTTTTTATCCGTGTAATCCGCGGCTAAAATACTCTCGCTTCAACATGCAGCTTCTGAGCTAGCTCCGTCGCGCCCGCCTTCGCGTCTCCGTTGCCAAGCATCTGCGTCTGCTTCATCTTCTGCGGCAAGTAGATCTTCTCGACTCGCTGGTGCGAAGGCCGGCCAACGATGTCAGCCGAAGGCGTCACTTCCTTTATCTCTTTCTTCTTCGCGGCCATAATCCCCTTCAACGTCGCATAGCGAATCTGGCTGATACCCGACTGGATCGTCAGCAACGCAGGCATTTGCATCTCGTACCACTGGTACCAGCCGCTCTCAAGTTCTCTCTTCACGCGAAGTTTGTCGGCGGAAGCGTCGAGCTCGATCACGATCGTCGCGTGCGGTAAACCCAGAAGCTCAGCCATGATCACGCCCGTCTGGCTATAACCGTAGTCATCCGACTGCAGCCCCGTAAAAACCAGATCAGGTTTTTCATCGCGAATCGCATCGGCAAGCACACTCGCAGCCGCGTACGGCGTGAGATGGGTGAGATTGTCGCCTGCGACGTGAATCGCCCGATCGGCGCCGCGTGCGAGCGCGTCTTTGATGACGCTCTTCACGCGCTGCGGGCCCATCGAACAAACAACCACTTCACCGCCCAGCTTCTCGCGCACGCGCAGAGCTTCTTCGAGCGCGTACCCGTCCGACTCGCTCACCTCGAAGGAGAGATCGCCCTCCTCGATCCACGTAGCATCTTTGTTAATTCGCAGGATCGCGTCTTTATTTGCGACCTGCTTCATCATCACCAGGATTTTCATTTCAGAGAATTATTCCTCATACCTCTTAAACAACAACGCTGCATTCGTCCCGCCGAATCCGAAGCTGTTTGAAAGCACATACTCAACTCTCGCTTCACGCGGCTCGTTGGGAATGTAGTCCAGGTCACATTCGGGATCCGGATTCACGTAGTTGATCGTCGGCGGCAGCACGTTGCGATGCAGCGCGAGCACACTAAACACGCTTTCGATCCCGCCCGCCGCACCCAGAAGGTGGCCCGTCATCGACTTGGTTGAACTGACGGCCAGCTTATAAGCGTGGTCGCCAAATGTGTGTTTGATCGCAAGTGTTTCAAACTTGTCGTTGTAAGGCGTGGACGTTCCGTGCGCGTTGATGTAGCCGACCTGTTCGGGAGTGACGCCGGCGTCTTTCAACGTGCGTTGCATCACGCGTCTCGCGCCTGAGCCCGTTTCGTCAGGCATCGTGAGATGGAACGCGTCGGCACAAGCGCCGTAGCCGACAAGTTCCGCGTAGATCTTCGCGCCCCGCCGTTTCGCCGACTCGAGCTCTTCGAGGATCATGATCCCTGCGCCTTCGCCGATCACGAAACCGTCGCGGTCACGCTCAAACGGCCGCGACGCGTGCACTGGATCCTCGTTGTTCGTCGACAACGCTCTCATCGCAGAGAACCCGGCAACGCTCATCGGCGTAATGGCCGACTCCGCGCCGCCGCAGATCATCACGTTAGCATCGCCACGCTGAATGATCTTGAAACTGTCGCCGATCGCGTGTGCACCCGCGGCGCAGGCGGTGGCTGTAGCGGAGTTTGGTCCCTTTGCGCCGAAGCGAATCGAGACTTGCCCCGCCGCAAGATTCACGATTGCGGAGACGATGAAGAACGGCGAAACGCGATCCGGTCCATCGTCGAGCAGCTTGGAGTGTTCGCGTTCGATGGCCCAGAAGTCGCCGATGCCGCTGCTGATGTAAGTGCCGGCGTTTTCCGCGATGTCTTCGGGAAACTTGCCTTCGGGTGTCAGCTTGAAGCCGCTGTCTGCCATCGCTTCGATCGACGCGGCGATCGCGTAATGAATAAACGCGCCCATCTTGCGCGCGTCCTTCTTTGCGATGAATGTGAGTGGGTCAAAGTTTTTGACTTCACAGGCAAACTTCACGGAAAAGCGTTCAGCGTCAAACCGCTTGATGTAGTCGGCGCCACTGCGCCCATTCATCAGGGCTGTCCACGTTTCTTCGACAGTGTTCCCGACAGGTGTGACGAGGCCCAGGCCTGTAATCACGACGCGACGTGTCAAGTTAGAACTCCTTGAATTTCCAGCGAATAGCGATCTTAATAGGTCCTATAGGACTTATAGGACCTATTGCTCACTGTTCTTCACTATTTCTTGTGCTGGTCGATATAGTTATAGGCGTCCCGAACGCTCTGAATCTTCTCAGCGTCTTCGTCGGGAATCTCAATGCCAAACTCCTCTTCAAAACGCATCACGAGTTCGACCGTGTCTAATGAGTCGGCGCCGAGGTCGTCGATAAACCTCGCATTCGGAGTGACCTCGTTCTCGTCCACACCCAGCTCGTCGACGATAATCTGCTTAACCTTATTCTCGATCTCTTGATCGGGCATCGTGTTTGCTCCTCTGTGAGTTTTATTAAACTAATGAATTCCGCGCAGCAAGCGCCGCTTGTGCCGT
>DASUPZ010000453.1:0-3607 GCA_036280855.1 Pyrinomonadaceae bacterium
CGATGCGGGAGTAAAGCCGTTTTTTAAAACTCTCTTTTACGTCGGCAATGATCGCGTTCGCCACGTCGAGGATCGGCTGCGTGCTGCGAAAGTTCTCTTCAAGCTTGATGATCTGCGACGACGGGAAGAGCTTCGGAAACTCGAGCATGTTGCGATGACTCGCGCCGCGAAACGAGTAGATCGACTGAAACTCATCGCCAACAACCGCGACGTTATCGTGCCTTGCAGTCATGAGTTTCACGATCTGCGCCTGCAGCTTGTTCGTGTCCTGATACTCGTCGACCATGATATAGCGATACTGGTCCGAGAGTTGTTCGCGCATCTCGGCGCTCGCTTCAAGCGCTTCACGCAGGCGCACGAGCAGATCGTCGTAAGTCAGCATGTGACGCCCGCGTTTGAACTCCTCAAAAGTCTTGAACAACGTTTCGAGGTTTCGCCGTTCGTCGACGAATTGCGGATAGTTCTGGTTGAGCACCTGCTTCAGCGACTGGACCTTGTTGACCATCATGCTGAACATTGCGGCAATGGTTCGTTTGCGCGGGAAGTGCTGCGCCTTCGTAAGCCGGATCTGGCGTCGCAGCAGATCGATCAGATCTTCCGTGTCGCTCTGGTCCAACACCGTGAAATTCTTTTGCACTCCGGCTTGATCCGCAAACTTTCGCAGCACCGCATGACCGAGCGAATGAAACGTTCCACCCGACACGCGCTGGCAACGCGCATCTGCGAGGGCTGCGGCGCGCGCCAGCATGCTCGCAGCAGCGCGGCGCGTGAACGTCAGCAACAGTATCGACTCAGGCTTTACTCCAATCTCGACGAGACGCGCGACACGATAGACGAGCGTTCGCGTCTTTCCCGTGCCTGCACCTGCGACGATTAACAACGGACCTTCCGTAGTCGTCACTGCTTTGAACTGCGCTTCGTTGAGTTCTTTCTCGTAATCGATCGCACGCGCGCCGCCGGTGCTTCGCTGCAACACAAGCCGGGTTCTCGGCGCGACCGGCAACGTCTTGCCGAGTTCGAGATCGCGTTTGATTGTCTTTAATTCTTCTGCAAGTTCGGCGACTGACTGGTAACGTTCTTTCGGAGTTTTAGCGAGTGCCTTCCCGAGAACGCGTTGCACATCGAACGGAAGCCCGGACGGTCCGTTGCTCGGCAGGTTCGGCTCGCGATGAAGAATCGCGTGCATCGTGTCGATGCGATTGTCATGAACGAACGGCGCCTTTCCGGTCAGCATTTCGCACAACACAACTCCGAAAGAAAACACATCGCAACGCCGGTCCACGCGTTGGCCCAGCAACTGCTCCGGCGCCATGTAATTGACCGTTCCCAGCAACGTTCCTGATTCAGTTTGCACGCCGTGAATGAGTGTCTTCTGTTCGCTGTCGCCGACGAGTGCTCGTTCGCGTTCGGCGACGAGCTTGGCGAGTCCGAAGTCCAGGATCTTCGCGTAACCGTCACGGCTGAGCATCAGGTTCTCGGGTTTGAGATCGCGATGGATGATTCCGAGTTCGTGTGCACGCGCGAGACCGGCGGCGATCTGAATCGCGATGTCGAGCACTTCAGTCAGTTGCAGACCGTTCTTCTTGATCTTCTGACGGAGTGTTTCACCTTCAACGTACTCCATCGCGATGTACGGCCGCCCGTCGTCCTCGCCCACTTCGTAAATCGTCAGGATGTGTGGATGGCTCAACGCAGACGCCGCGCGCGCCTCCTGAAAGAAGCGTCGTCGCCGGCTGTCCTCCGACACGTACTCGGAAGGGAGGAGCTTGATGGCTACAGTCCGCTGTAGCTTGTTGTCGAAAGCCTTGTAAACTGCACCCATGCCGCCGGCGCCGATGGGTTCGACGAGTCGGTAATGAGCGATGCTCTTCACGGGGAGGGGATTCATGGTTTGCCCGGCTCCCCAGATTATACGGATCTTTCCCTTGCAAGAACCAACGCCGTAGAATTGTCGTATTCAAACAATTCGATTGGAGCTGCCTATGATCTGTCCGCGTTGTGTTTCGAATCAAAGTGACGAGATAAAGTTTTGTACCACCTGCGGCGCCAATCTTCAGGCTGTCCGCGACGTACTCGATCAGCCTGAGGGCGGCGAGAAGTTTGACTGGACTGACACCTGGGTTGCCGAGATGTTCATGTCGGGCAAGGCCCAGGAGATGCGGAAGCGCGAACTCGAAAGGCGCATGGGCATCACGCCCGAAATGAAACGTTACCAGGAGATCAAGGCCGGCGTGATCGTGAGCAGCGTGGGCGTGGCGCTCGCGATTTTTCTCTTTATTTTTATGCAGGGGATCGCGGGGAACGTTGAGCCTCGGGCAGCAGAAATAATCACTCGTTTGTGGATCGTGGGCGTCATCCCCTTCATGGTCGGGCTGGCGCTGATCCTCAATGGGCTGGTTGTGAGTAAGAAGATCGTCGAGCTTGAGGCGCGAAACGAGCAGCGCCCGAAGCCGTTGGAAGAAGGCGCGAGCCCGCGCGGCTTGCGCGCGGCGAACACGAACGAGTTCATCCCGGCAAATATGGGTTCCGTCACCGAAGGGACCACAAGACACCTGTCCAATTCCAGTCAAAAAGCCGCAGATGAACGCAGATAAACGCTGATCTGAATCAGGCTTTATTCGCGTTCATCTGCGTTCATCTGTGGCTCAAATTTTCGAGTTCTTCCGGTGTGCGTGGCCAATCGTCTTTCAGGAGACGCGAGAGAGCGCGATCCGCGAGGAGCTTCCCGCCTGTTTGACACTTCGGACAGTAGTTGGTTTCGTTCGAGCCGTAGCGAATGCGTTGAATCTTGCTCCCGCAACGTGGACATGGCTCGCCGTATTTTCCATGCGTCGCCATGTCAGGACGAAACGCCGTCACTTTCTCCGGAAAGCGTTCGCGTGAGTCTGCCCGCAACCGCTCGACCCAGTCGTTCAGAGTCTTCTTGATCGCGTCAAAAAGTTTCTCGATATCTGCATCGCTGAGTTTTTGTGTGAGCGTGAATGGCGAGAGCTGTGCTTCGAAGAGAATCTCGTCGGAGTAGGCGTTGCCGATGCCGCTGAGTATGCGTGGATCGGTGAGCGCGCGTTTTAACGTGTGATTGCGCGCGCGAATCGCACTCGCAAACTCCGCCGGCGTTGCATCGAAGACTTCCAGCCCACCGGGATTGAGTTTTTCGAGTCCCTCCTGGCCCTGGACCACGTGAAGCGACGCACGTTTCTGCGAACCCGCCTCAGTCAAAACCAGACTGCCGCTGCCGAACTCAAACACAGCCAGACCGCGACTCTTCGCAGCCTTGGCGCGGTCGTCGTACCAGTGCAGCCTGCCGGCAATCATCAGGTGCAGAACGAGCCACAGATCTCCTTCGAACCCGAAGCAGATCCTTTTGCCAAGCCTGCGCAGCTCGACGATCTTGTGGCCTTCAACGCTGGACAGAGGAGGAACGGCGGTGCGCAAGAGGAAAGGACTTGCGACGCGCACACGGTTTAGAACACTGCCTTTTATCCGTTTCTCGAGAGCCTCGATATAAACGACGATGTCCGGCAGTTCAGGCACTAAATTTTACGACTTCGCTAGACGGTACTGCGGCTTCTCATCATCCGCCAAATCCAAAGGACGAGGATAGCGC
>DASUPZ010000454.1:0-9151 GCA_036280855.1 Pyrinomonadaceae bacterium
AAAGCGCCAGTTCGCGCGGGTTGACTTTGTCAAGCGTGTCAGCGGGCGTGTGGTGATAGTCGAAATAGCGCGAACCTTCCACGTCGAGACTTGCTCCAACAACTCCTTCACGCATGATTGGCCCAATATCTGCCCCACCACCGTTCGCGGCAATACGATCGGAGCCGATACCCGAGAGCAGCTTCGCAATCTCCTGTAAATTCGCCCGCACTTGCGGTGGCGCCGCAGCATTGAGTCCAAATCCTTCTGGTCGAAACACGCCCGAATCGGACTCGATTGCGAGAATGTGTTTCGCAAGCTCTGCGCGATGCGCGTCGCGATAAGCATTTCCGCCGCGTAGCCCGTTCTCTTCGTTTGTGTAAAGCACGACGCGGATCGTGCGTCTCGGGCGCAGTCCGAGTTCTTTGAGCAGGCGCGCGGCTTCCCATGCGACGATGCAACCACCACCGTCGTCATGCGCGCCCTGGCCCACGTCCCACGAGTCGTAATGCCCGCTAATGAGAACGACCTCATCGGGTTTCTCAGTGCCTTTCAGTTCGGCGATCACGTTGGCCGACTCGGCGTCGGGAAGAAACTTCGCTTCCATCTTCAACTTCAGTGTCGGACGATCGCCGCGATTGTGCATGCGTTGCAAAAGCTCAGCAGCTTCGATCGTGATTGCGGCGACGGGAATGCGTGGTTGATTCGCGTCGTAGTTCATTGCTCCCGTGTGTGGCGTCTGCAAACTGGTCGGCGTGACCGAGCGCACCAGTGCGGCCACTGCGCCGTAACGAGCCGCTCGCGAAGCCCCTTGCCCGCGATAAGCGACGGTTGCGCCGTAAGTAGTAAACGGCACGTTGTAGACGACGATCTTTCCGCGCGCACCTTCGCCCAATTGATCGAGCTCGCCGAAGTTGCGGACCACCACTGCTTCCGCGGAAATGCCTTCAGGAGGCGTGCCGACACTGTTGCCAAGTCCGAGCATCGACAACTCTCGTGGGAGTGGCGTTAACATTTCGAGGCTTTCCTCGCCGCGCACCCAATGAGGGACCATCACCTTTTCTTTACGTACGTTGTCGAGTCCGTCGCGCTGCATTTCGGAAACGGCCCAATCGATCGCGCGCTCGAGACTTTTCGAACCGCTGAGACGATGACCGATGTGGTCCGTCAGGTGTGCGAGCCTCGTGTAAGCACGATCGCTGGTCAGTGCTGCGCCGATGATGCGTCCTGCGGCGGCGCGATAGTTGTCGATCTTGACCGTCGGCGGCGGCAGTGGTGCCGGCGTTGGCGTCGGCGAAGCGAGTGAATTTGGCGGCCGTTGTTGTTGTGTTGGAGCTTGTGGAGCGAAAACGGAGAGAGAAATCAGAATAGACACGAGTGCAAGCGGTTTGAAGCAACGCACGTACAGAAAGTCCTCCCTTGGAGATCTTGCCGCAGATTCACGCGAATGAACACAGATCAAATCTTATCTGTGTTCATTCGCGTGAATCTGCGGCTATAAGGCAACGGTTTTACGCGGACACAAGCGATGGCACGTCGATGTTGTATTTTCTGATTTTGCTATATAAACGCGGGCGGTAGATTCCAAGAAGGTTTGCCGCCGCTTGCTTGTTGCCGCCCGTGCGTTGGAGAGTCCGTTCAATCACGAGCCGCTCGATATCCTCAAGCGTCATGTTTGGCGGAACATCCCAGGTCACACTCGACGAAGTACCTTCCGGCATCGTGCCATTGTCAAACGGCAGATCGATTGGCTCGATCTGTTTGTCTTTCGCCAGCAGCACTGCGCGCTCGATCACGTTCTGCAACTCACGAACATTTCCCGGCCACGAATGTGCAAACAGCCGCTGGTACGCTGCCTGGGAAACACCCGTGATCGGCCGTTCATACTTTTGCGCATACATGTGCAGGAAGTGTTCAGTCAGTAGCTGAATATCTTCATTGCGTTCGCGCAGAGGTGGAACATGAATCGTGATCGTCGAGATGCGATAGAAAAGGTCGTCACGCAGCAGGCCGTCGCGGATCGCATCGGCGGGAGGACGATTGGTGGAACAAACGAGACGAAAATCAACCGCGTAAGTCTTCTCCGATCCGATCTTGCGATAGCTGCGCTCCTGCAAAACGCGCAACAGCTTCGGCTGCAACTCGATCGGCATCTCCGCAATTTCGTCGAGCATTAAAGAACCGCCGGCTGCGTGTTGGACCAAGCCTTCCTTATCGGCATGTGCTCCGGTGAACGCACCTTTCGTGTGACCAAACAACTCGGATTCGATCAGCTCTTTCGGCAGGGCAGCGCAGTTTACTTTGATGAACGGCTTCTTTGATCGCAGCGACTGGTAATGAATGGCGTTGGCGATGAGCTCCTTGCCGGTTCCCGACTCGCCCACGATCAAAACATTCGCATCCGACTTTGCGACTGATTCGATCGTTTCATAGATCATTTGCATCGGCTTCGACGAGCCGATGATGTTGAAGTATTCGGCGCGCGTGGAAAGTTGCCGTCGCATGTTGGCAGTTTCTGCAACCAGTTCACGGCGTTCCAACGCCTTCTCCACGAGAGGTTGCAGCTCTTCGAAGTCAAACGGTTTCTCGACGAAATAGAAAGCGCCGGCCTTTGTTGCTTCGACGGCTTTCTGAACAGACCCATAACCGGTAACCACGATCACTTCCGTGGTTGGTCGCGCGTCCTTCATGTGACGCAACACTTCCAAACCATCCATGTCCGGCAATTGCAAGTCGCAGATCGCGAGATGATGTCCGCCCTGATCAAACAGCTCGATGGCAGCCGCGCCAGTAGCAGCAGTGTCGACTGAGTAGCCTTCCTCAACGAAGTTTTGCCGCAGAGAGTCGGCCATCGTTGGCTCGTCGTCCACCACCAGAATCCGCACTTCTTTGTTCTCCACCTTTTTCTCCTCTCTCGAAATCGCTGCGCCCTGGGGCATCTTGATCACTCCTCTTTTAAGTTATCGGTTTAGAGTTCAACCTTCTGCTCTGAAAACAAGCTAAAGCTTGAACTCTGAACTGCGGTTGTCATCCCGCAAGCGGGAGGACCACCACAAACTTTCTGTCAGTAAATTCAGTCGAGCCGCCGTGGGCGTCGATGATCTTCGCCGCGAGGGCCATCTTGACCTCTTCAACACCCGCGAATGAATGAATCGGATCATGGTCCAACTGTCGCAGCCCCGCCCACTCAACTACCGCTCGTTCTGTATCCGTCTGGGCAACTTTGACTGTAATCCCGCTCGCTCCATCGCCGGTTTGCCTGTATTTCAATGCTCCAGTTGAGAGCCACTTCAAAGCGTCAGTAAGTTTAAAGTGATCGAAGCTACCCTGAACGCTACCTGAATCCACGGCGCAAGCTATCTTTGTGTTCGGCTCGTTCAAATTCGAACAGATCGAACTCAGAACCTTATCAACCTCAAATCCCGGCTGCTTTTTCAAATCCACGGGCTGCGCGTAACGCACGAGCGCCGACAGATCTTCGGCGGCGCGGTCGAGTCCGCTGATGAGCTTGGCGATCGTTTCCTGTTCATCGCTCGGCCTTTCGGTCTTCTCAATCCGGCGCCGGAGGAACGTGGCATAGAGTTTGAGACCGTTCAGCTGATTCTTGAGGTCGTGAACTATTTGCATTGAAGCTCGCCCAAGGTCTTGGAGCCGGTCAGTCTCGTCGGGCCTCGACATTGCAGTCTTCATCAGATACCGAATCTCTCCGCTCTTAATCTCAGGGGCCGCTGGGGGAGGGAATCTTCGCCAGCCAGGTGTACGAATTGAACGCTGGCATTCGATCCTTTTGTGTTGCGTTTCGATGCGGGATGGTATCAGAAAACGCTTCCGTATTCTAGTGATACAGTAAAATCAACAACTTAAGGCTGGTAAACGAGGCGGAAATCGCGGTATTAATTGAAGGAACCATGAAAGAGCAGGACAAATCATTGACGGTTTTGCTGGTGGAAGACACCGAGGACAACCGGTTTATGATGCGACGCCTGCTCGAAATGACCGGCTACCGGGTGGTCGAGGCATTGAATGGCGAAGAGGCCGTCAGGCTCGCGGAACAAGAAACCCCTGAACTCATTTTGATGGACCTGAGCCTGCCGGTGCTTGACGGGCTCGCCGCGACCCGTCTGATTCGCAAACTTCCGCAACTGGCGTCAACGCCGATCATAGCGGTGTCGGCCCACGACACGTCTGACTTTCAATCAGAAGCAATCAGAGCGGGCTGCAATAATTACGTCAGTAAACCGATCGATTTCAGTGAATTGGAAGCGTTGATCGCGCAGTTAGTAAACCCGCAAAAAACCACCTGAAGCTCAAATCAGTTGCGCCCATTTGACTGTGCCTTTTCTGCCTTCTTGTGGCACAATTCATTCCACTATGGCAGCTCCAGATCGGCGGGTAGAGGCGAGCGAATCAAACCGCACCCTCATCATCGGTGTGGCCGTTGTTGCGGCTATCGTAATCGCCGCGGTCTTTTATGTATTGATGCGCGTTAGCAGCGGTGGCAACGCCACAGCCGACTCGCTCCAGGGCGCGATTCGCGCCGGCTCACCACAGTTTGAAGAGTACAAGTCGAAGATAGTTCTGGACGATCCTGAGGCGGAGGAAGCAAAGCGTGCGCTTGGTGACGTCTGGATGGGCCTTTCAACCGTCGCCCGTAATCTCACGGGAAAGACTTTGAATGGACTCGAAATACGTGCGGCAGTGGTGGATTATGAAGGGAAGCCGGTTAAACAACGGACCGTGGTCGTGATCCCGACGCGCCAGAATCCGGAGCTAGCGCCCAGCAAAACAATGCCGGTGAGCGTTGCCCTCGACGGGATGAAAGACACAGACGCGCGCGCGAATATCAAGATGGAGGTCGTGGGTTTTAGATTTAAAGAATAAGACCTGCCTATACGAAGAGCTCTTCCAACGATTGCTTCACCGGTTGAACCGAAACAATCTTCCCGCCAGCTTTTCTCAAAGCCGCTAACACGCGATCGATTTCATCTTCTGAACCGATCTCTATTCGCAGTCCTCTCGGCGTCGCTGCGATTTCAGTTTCAGGTAGATGCTGCTTCAGCGTTTCCGCATCAGTCCCGGTTGCGAGGACTTCCATTCGATTTGGACCTTCACTCGTACGCCGCAGTTCGTCGAGATAACCGACCTGGGCGAGTTTGCCTCGTTTGAGGATCGCTACGCGATCGCAGAGCACTTCGATGTCCGAAAGAATGTGAGAACACATGAAAACGGTCTTGCCTTCGTCACGCAGCGCGGCAATTAAATCGCGCACCTCACGGCGGCCAACCGGATCCAGTCCGCTCATTGGTTCATCGAGAAACACGATCTCGGGATCGTTTACGAGGGATTGCGCGAGACCCACTCGCTGCAACATGCCTTTGGAGAACTTTCGCAGTTGCGTGTCCCACCGTTTCTCGTCGAGCCTCACACGCGCAAGCAGGTCAGCCGTGCGCTTCCTGCGCTCGGCAGCGGGATAGCCAAAGATCTCAGCGCAGTATTCGAGAAACTCACGCGCCGTCAGGTAATCGTAAAAGTATGGGTTCTCAGGCAGGTAACCGATTCGCTCGTGCATGCGAACGTCGTGAATGTCGTGACCGAGGATCCGCGCGGTGCCGGTAGTTGGAAAGATCAGGCGCATGAGCAGCTTGAGCGTCGTCGTTTTACCGGCGCCGTTCGCACCGAGAAAACCGAAGATCTGACCGTGGTCCACCGATAACGAGAGATCGTCGAGTGCACGGACTTTTCGTTTCCGCCAGAAACCGACTTCGTAATCTTTCGTTAAGTTTGTGATCTCAACTACGGCCATAATTATTTACCTGGAATCGGTGACTTCGGATCGAGATCGACTTCACACGCGCCCGCTCTCAAAACGTACGGCACACCCGACGGATCGAGCGGCGAACCCGTTCCATCAACAGGAACGCGAACGGCACGCAGAACCGGCTCAATTTCTTTCCACGCGTCCGGACATTTGCCGGCACGTGACTGGTATGCCGTTAAGATCTTTCGCAAAGCGTCTCGCTGGTCCAACGAGTCGAGTTGCAGCAGACGCTTGTGGGCCATGTCTTTCACCTGGTCTTCTGTCGACTGCTCGTACATGCGCGTATAGATCTCACGTGCCGTCGTCCGGCTGCCACCGTCGGCAGCCATTTTTGCTTTCATCGCCTCCATCCACGGCGGTGCGCCGGGAATTTGAGCGCCGCGGCCATAAATCTCACTTGCAGCCTGGTAGTTGCGCTGCTGCCAGTAGATGTAACCGAGATGATGATAGAGTCTCCAGGCGTTCGGGTTTGCGTCGATGCCTTTCTGCGTGATGCGGATGGCTTCCTGCACGTTGACCGCCGGCAACACGATCGCGGCGTACTCGTAAGGATCGAGAAACTGCGGATCGAGCATCGTGGCTGTGTCCAGCAACGGCGCCAGCAACGTGAGGTTTAACTGTTTGAGACCATCGAGTGGCACGTCGTCGGGATGGCTCATGATCTTCCGGCCGACGTACTGAAGGGAACGCATCCAGTACCAGTCAGCGGCGAGCCCGTTGAACGCCAGGCTCATGCGGCGCGCTGTCTTAGCGTTGAGATACAAGCTCTCGTCGATCAGCTTCGGATCCGGAGGCGGCCGCATCGCATCGATCCGGCGGACCAGAAGCGCGGCACAGGCCATGCCCATCAGGACCACGAGCCCGAGCGTCACAGTTTTCTTTCGATCCGCGTTGACCATCTTTATTTGAAATTACGACGACTGAAGACGAGTGTCGCGAGTGCGAGTATCACGATGATGTAAACCGTCGCGTACAGGCCGGTAGCAAAAACAAACCCGGCGGAAGGTGCGCGGCCATGCGCAGCGGGAGTGATAAAACTGTAGTTCGAAAGATTCGGCAGCAGATAGTACAAGCCGGTGAACAACCATCGCGCACTCGTGCTTCCAAGGGCCGTGGCGAGAGTCTTCAAGTCGGCGCTGAAGTGGCCGATGATGAAGACCATGAACGTCAACAAAGCGGAAAGTGCGGGCGACGAGAATGACGAGAAGAGAAGCGCGACCGCCGTTAGGAGCATCAGCTCCATGTAGATCAACAGCACTGCCGGCCAGATCGTGGGGATCAGCGGATCCCAGCCGCCACTGACATAAACAAGCGCAAGCGAAACTCCCACGCCCATCACGAGAACGTTGACGAGGAGGGTGAGACACAAGCCGAAGTACTTTCCAACCAGAAACTCACCGCGCCCAACGGGCTTCGAGAACACGGCGTAGATCGTTCTGCGTTCGATCTCTTTGTAGACAAGCCCCACGCCGACAAAGATCGCGATGAACACGCCAAACAGCAGCATCGCGCTCAGTCCGAGATCGACGATCACCTTGCGCTCCTGCCCTCCGGACAATTCGCCGATGAAGACCGAAGCTCCGGTGAGCAGCAAAACAAACAGCACGAGGTTGTAGAGCACACGATCGCGAACGGCTTCACGAAAAGCGTTGCGTGCAATAGCCGTTATCCGCCACAACCTGCCGCTCCGCGTGCTGGTCCGTGTCAGTTCCTGTTCTGTGGTGTTTAGTTTGTCTACTGCTTCTGCCATTGCGCTACGACGAAGCACGATGTGAGTTTGGTTTGCAGTTTGTTAACCACAGGTTCGAGTTTCATCAGCGCGGGCGCAAAGAATTTTTTCGCGCCCGGAGGAATACGAAAGATTAGTGAATTCAACACGAGCAGAAAAGCGATGTTGCCGAGATACTTCACTTTTCGCAGTTTGAGACGATCGCCAAAATCTCTTTGCAGTCTCGCGACGTCGATCGACGCTTCATTGTCTGAGAAGAACCGATCGAAGCGATACCACACGTTTCTTACGATGTCGGGAAGCGAACCGCTGTGCGGTTCCATAAAACAGAAGTGACCGCCGGGTTTCAGCACGCGATGAATCTCGCTGACAGCGCGCTTGACGTTGGGATGAATGTGATGCAGACCACCAACGACCACTACACAATCAAACTCATTGTCGGGCAAACCGGAATCGAGTAGAGATCGGTTCACCACTCTCGCGTCCATCCACCGCGCCTGGAATGTATCTACGACTTCGTTTGAGATATCAAGCCCGGTAACATCAGCGCCGCGTTCGAGCAGGTAGTTCGTTGTTTGACCGCTGCCGCACATCGCATCGAGGACTTTCATTCCCGAAAGATTCAGGCCCGCGAACATCGGGTCGTAAATAAATTTCCGGCGATACTCGACGCTCCATTCGTCGCTGTAGTGTGCTTCGTAATCGGCGGCAATGTTGTCGTAGTGTTCCTGCTGCTGCCGTTCAGACGGGCAAAGGCTGGCCTGCCACGCCGTGACGGGGGAGTCAAGAACTTGTTCTGCGTGGTTCGCGTGCATCATTGCTTTGCTCTCCGCCGCAACGGCAATGACAGAGCGCCGATACCTATTAAACCGATCAAGCTGCTCATTGTCGAGAAATTAGTTTTGCCGGGTTCGACGAAATCGAGTTCCACGGTCGTGGCATTTTCCGGAATCGAGATCAGCATTGCGCCGTCTTTGTCGGGGCGTACCGGCAAAGTTATTGAATCGTTATGCGCAACCCAGTGCGGGTAATAGAAGGTCCTAACGCGCGCTTCGGCAGCTGGTCCGGCCGCGACTGAGAACGTGCGGCGCTCGGGTTCCCATGAAGTTACGGTGACCGCGCGATCCGCAACTTCAACTTCGGTTTTCATGGGACGTATGTCAGGTCGAGACCAGATCGGAAACCAGTAATTCACGGACGGAGTGCCCCGCACGTCTGTCAGCACTTGTTCGAATTTCTGCGAAGGGAAATACTGCGCTTCACGAATCACGTGAGAGAACGTAAACGCGACCGAGATCGCCATCGCGCCAAACACCAGCATTCGTTTCACGCGCGCCGAACTGTTTTCGCCGCCGAGGATCAACGGCAAGCCTGCGGCAGCGAGGATCGAACCGCCCATCGAGATCAGTATCAACCAGCGCCACGGAAATTGTGTTTCCTGTAAAGGCTCAAGTAGCGCCCAGATAGGGCGGCTCAGCGGTACAGACATGAACAGCGCCAGAGCGGTCAAAAAAATCGCGGGGCCTAACCCCACCTTGGAGTGCGGCGACTTGTCGCCGCTTTGGTCCCGAGGTGAGCTTAAGACGCGACTTGTCACTTCCTGATTCCGAGGTGGGAGCAAAGCG
>DASUPZ010000455.1:0-5309 GCA_036280855.1 Pyrinomonadaceae bacterium
CTCACGATCGAGAAGCAGGGCTTTAAGAAGTTCATCAGCACGTCAAACCCCGTCAACGTCAACCAGCCGGCGACGATTAATGCTGCACTCGAAACGGGCGGCTTGACTGAAACCGTCACGGTCCAGGCCGGAGCCGAACAAGTGCAAACGAGCACTTCCGGAAACATCGGCAGCACGATCGAGCAGCGAACGTTAGAGTCGCTGCCCATCGTCGGCACGCGCGGCAGAAACCCGCTCGACCTTTTGAACTTTCAACCGGGTGTCGTCTTCGGCGGCAACACTGGCGGCGGAGTCAGCGTCAACGGCTCACGCGATCGGGCGTTCAACTTCACTCTCGACGGTATCGATATCAACGAATCGACAGCGGGTGGTTCGAACTTCACGCCGCTTCGTCCAAACCCTGACTCGGTCCAGGAGTTCCAGGTAGTGACGAGCAACTTCACCGCGGAACTCGGACGCAGCAGCGGCGCGCAGGTAACGCTTGTCACTCGCTCCGGCACGAACGACTTCCACGGCAACTTGTTTGAGTACTACCGCACGCCGGCACTCGACGCTAAGAGCTATCCCGTCACGATCGCGGGTACCCCCAAAGACCAGTTCGTTCAGCACATCTTTGGCGGCAGCTTGAGTGGTCCACTCTTCAACCCGGGTTTTGGCGAGGGCACCAAACAAGGCTGGATGCGAGACAAAGCATTCTTCTTCGTAAACCTGCAATTTCTGCGCGCGTACGACACGGCGCTCGTGACGCGCACGGTTTACACGCAGGCCGCACGGCAGGGACTGTTTCGCTACGTCGTTGGTCGCGCGAACGCTCCGGCGGGCACTGCAACAGCCGCGGTTAACGGTGACGGCGCCGCGGTGCTCCCCAATTGCAACGGAACACCGCCGTCAAACGCGCCGTGCATCGCGTCGTACAACATCGCAAACAATCCAACAGGAGTTGGTCAGGATTCGACCTTGTCGGGGATTCTCAACTCGATGCCGTTGCCAAACAATTTCACGAGCGGCGATGGTTTGAACACCGCGGGATTCAATTTCGCTTCACCGCAACATGAGAAGCAGTATGACTTCGTCAGCAAGTTTGATTTCAATCTAACTGACAGAAGTTTGATCTATGTGCGTTACGCGCAGGGAAGCCAGACGAGTTTAGGCGATTCGGCGAACGCCGGCCGTCCGGTTTTTCCCGATTCGCCAAACTTCGTTGACACGTTCCGAACTCCAAAGAACCTCGCAGTCAACTGGCGCTGGTCACCAACGTCATCGATGACGAACGAAGCGATTTTTGGTCTAAGCAAATTCTTCTTTACGTTTGCAACACCGAACCCGGATCCAAACCTGCCGTTCGCCTTCATCAACACGGCAACTCCAAACACAAACTTCTCTTACAACGCGCGCGGCGTTCGGACTTTGCAGTTTATCGACAACGCAACGCTCGTTCGCGGTGGTCACACGCTCAAGGGCGGAATCAACTTCCGCTTCAATCGACATCGTGACGACCGATCAAACGTGGCCGGTTCCGCGATCGAGCCAGTCGTAACCCTTAGCGGCACTGCCGGTTTCGCCGGCTTCAACCTGCCCGCCGCGGGCAACACAGGTATCAACAACAACGATCTTGTGCGATTGCAAAACACGATCGTGGACCAGCTCGGGAGAGTCGGAAATGTTTCGCGAGCCTTCGTGCTCGATCCGAGTAACACGAGCGCTTTCGCACCGGCGGGAACGCGCTGGTTGAGCGAGGCCGATTACACAGAACTGGATTTTTACTTCCAGGACAACTGGCGTCTGCGATCGAATCTGGTTCTCGATCTCGGAGTGCGCTGGGAAGCGAAGTTGACGCCGGCACTCAACGGGCGACCGATCCTGGTTCCGGATCAACCGGTGAAGCTTGGTGCTCCGCCGTCAAACACGCTGAAGTGGGTTGAAGGTGAATTGTTTGACAGCGACTTCAGCAAGATACTTCCGTCAATTGGTTTCGCATGGGACCCGTTCGAGAGTGGCAAGACTTCGATTCGCGGCAACTATCGCATCGCATCAGATCGCATAGCCACGTTCCTGTTCGGTTCTTCGATCTTCCAGAGCACACCGGGCAACAACACCGCGACTACGAATTCAAACTTCGGCGCTGCCGGCGGCCTGTTCCGAAATATCGGACCAGTCATCGCCGGACTCGCGCCTACAGCAACTCCTGATGCGTTGCGTCAACCAGCATCGTTCAGCACGTCTTCGACAAGCGTAATCGATCCCGATTTGCAGTTCCCGCAAGTTCATGAGTGGTCCCTGAGCGTGCAGCGCGAAATCGGTAAGAACGTTCTCGAAGCAAACTACATCGGCAAGCACGCCGTTCACCTGCTTGGTGGTTACAACGTCAACCAGGTGAACATCTTTGCGTCAGTGGCGGGAGTTTCGGAAGCAAACTTCCTCGACGCGTTCAACAAGATCAGGGCAACCCCGGGGTACAACAGCCCGCTGATCAATTTGATCATGTCGGGTAATGCTGCGAACAACGGCGGCACCGCGAGGTTCCGCGCGCTCAACACGGCAAGCATTACGCAGGGAAGTGTGGCCGCAGCGGCGCTCGTCGTTTCGCAGAAAACTTGCGTGGCTGCTGACGTCACTGCCGGCCTTTGCACAAATGCTCAACTGGGCCGGCGCCTGCTCGATCTCCACGGTTTTCCTTTCCTTCTGCAGCCGTATCCGCAGTTTAGCGGCGGCATAAACGTTTTCGACAGCAACGACTATTCGAACTATCACGGGCTTCAGTTGATCTTCAAACGGCGCATCCACAGCGGTTTGGGATTTCAGTTTGGTTATACGTTGTCGGAGTCGAAAGACAATCGTTCGTGGGATCCCTCGCTCAGCACCGTTTCGACCGGATCGGTCCAGGCGGCGTCGAGCACTCCGTTCGATCTGCGCGATCGTAATTTGAACTACACGTGGTCCGATTTCGATCGACGTCACGTGTTCCAGGGCACTTACACGTACGAGTTGCCGTTCGGCAAGGGCAGGAAGTTTTTGTCCGGCGTTCCTTCGATCGTGGACCACATTCTCGGCGGCTGGCAGATGGCGGGCACTGTCGTCTGGATGTCGGGGCGTCCGTTCACGGTCTATTCCGGCGTGACGACAGTCAGCAACGTGGTCCAATCGACTGCCGATTGCAACGGCTGCTCGAGAAACAGCGGGCAGCTGGTGCTTGAAAGCGGCAGGAACTTCTGGTTTGACGCAGCGACGCGCGCACAGTTCTCCGCTCCGGCGCCGGGTTCGATCGGAAACACGGGGCGCAATTTCTTTATCGCGCCAAAGTACTTCCAGTGGGATTCCTCGCTGTCGAAGAAGTTCAGAATTACCGAAAGCGTTAGCTTCGATCTGCGAGTGGATGCACGCAATGTTTTGAACAACCCGTCGTTTGATAATCCGACCGCGTTACTCACTTCAAATATCTTCGGTCGCATCAACGACAGCGTTACAAACAATGCGCGCAGAATACAACTATCAGGGAAACTCAGCTTTTAGGGCCGTGTAAAAAGAGGCACAAAAGCACAATTGGTGAGTACGCGTCTCATCTTCAAAGCTGCCGCGCTGGTGCTGACGACACTGGCGTTTGGCAGCTTTTTGTTTTGCCGTTTTCGCGTCGATGCACAAGCTCCCGCGCCTCCCTACGATCTTCTGATCACAAACGCACGCATCGTTGACGGCACTGGCAATCCCTGGTTTCGCGCCGATGTGGCCATTAAAGATGGCCGCATCGCCCGCATTGGCCGCGTAGCGACAGGAGCGGCGAGCAGGACCATCAATGCCCGGGGACAAATACTTGCTCCCGGGTTTATTGATGTTCACACGCACGTCGAGTCGATTTACAACCACCCGGCTGCTGAAAACTTTGTTCGCATGGGCGTGACCACGCTCGTCACTGGAAACTGCGGCACCTCATTCACGAACGTCGCACAGTTTCTCGACCGGATTAAAGAAAGGCCACTCGCAGTAAATCTCTCTACGCTCATTGGTCACGGCACTGTACGAGGGCAGGCAATGAGGCTTGACGATCGGGCGCCCACGCCTGAAGAGCTGAAGCAGATGGAGAGTATCGTCGAGCAGGGAATGAAAGACGGCGCCGTCGGGCTCTCCACTGGACTGATCTACGTTCCCGGCACTTACGCGAAGACTGACGAAATCACATCGCTCGCGCGCGTGGTTGCAAAGTACGGCGGTCTTTACGCGACGCACATGCGTAGCGAAGGCGACAAAGTTGCGGACGCGATTCGCGAGAGCATTCAAATCGGGGAGCAGGCGGGACTGCCGGTCGAGATTTCACACTTCAAGATCAGCAATAAGAAATTGTGGGGACAGAGTACGATGACGCTCGGGCTCGTGCGTGAAGCTCGAGCGCGTGGCCTGTCTGTGACGGTGGACCAGTACGCGTACACCGCGAGCTCGACGTCGCTCGATTCGCGTCTTCCCTCGTGGTTGCGCGCCGGCGGTCTCGACGAAGCGAAGAAGCGACTAGCCGACAAGGCGACACGCGAACGCGTGATCAGTGAAACAAAAGAAAATTTGAAGAAGAGTGGTTTCAAAGACTACTCGTTTGCCGTGGTTGCGTCGTACCGACCAGACAAGTCGTTCAACGGCAAGTCGATCGCCGAGATCACGAAGCAGGTCAAAGGAAAGAGCGACGTGACCAGCCAGATCGAGCAGATGCTCGAGATGTATGAAGCCGGTGGCGCCGCGATGATCTATCACGGCATGGGTGAAGACGACGTGAAACGCATCATGCAGGAGCCGTTCACGATGATCGCGTCAGACAGCGGCGTGCGGCAGGTCGACGAGAGCGTTCCGCACCCGCGTGGTTACGGCAACAATGCGCGTGTGCTTGGGCGTTATGTTCGCGAGTTGAAACTGATTGCGCTCGAGGATGCGATCAGGAAGATGACTTCGCTGCCGGCGCAGACGTTTGGCTTTCGCGATCGTGGAATGATTCGCGAGGGCTTCGCGGCGGATATCGTGATCTTTGATGAGAACACGATCGCTGACCAGGCGACGTTTGAGAAGCCGCACCAATTTCCGTTGGGTATTAGTTACGTAATTGTGAACGGCGCGCCGGTGTTGGAAAACAACCAGCTCAGCGCCGCTCGACCGGGCATGGCCCTGCGCGGCCCCGGCTACAACCGTGAAATCGGGCAACACCTTGGAGTGCGGCGGCCTGGCGCCGCTTTTAATTCGATCGAGCCTCATCGATAACAAAGCGGCGCCAGGCCACCGCAGTCCAAGGCGGCGGCAGGCCGCCGCACTCCAACTTATGCAATTAAGGAACCGTC
>DASUPZ010000456.1:0-3952 GCA_036280855.1 Pyrinomonadaceae bacterium
GGCCCATGATCTACGGCGTCTCGGCGCCGGACCGGAAATGTTGATCGGTATCCGTACCGAACGCTCGATAGCGATGATTGTTGGCTTGCTGGCCATTTTGAAATCCGGTGCGGCTTATGTGCCACTCGCGCCCGACTCTCCATCCGATCGCGTGGAGATGATATCGAGGGAAGCGGGTACCGAATTGCTGCTCACAGATGAACACGGATCGATACGGATCGATCCGTGTTATGTGCCGGCCAGGAAAAATCCGATCGCTAAAACCGGGGCAGACAATCTCGCGTACGTCATCTACACCTCGGGATCGACGGGCCGGCCCAAAGGCGTCGAAGTCACGCATCGCAATCTCGTCCATTCAACCACAGCCCGTTTCGTTTACTACGACGAGCCGGTTCGCAGCTTCATGCTGGTCTCACCGTTTTTCTTCGACAGTTCCGTGGCGGGGATCTTCTGGACGTTGTGTCAGGGTGGAAAACTCGTGTTGCCGCCTAAAGATTTTGAGCGAGATTTCACGGCCTTCGCAGCTTTGATCGAAGCAGAACAGGTGTCTCACTTGCTGTGCCTGCCGGCGGTCCATTCGCTGCTGTTGCGTCAGACCTCTCAACACAGATTGAAGACCCTGCGTTCAGTGATTCTCGCCGGCGAGCCGTGCCCGCCCGAGTTGCCGAAGCGCCATTTCGAAATGCTGCCGGACGCTTCTTTGTTCAATGAGTATGGACCAACCGAAGGCACAGTGTGGGCAACTGTTCATAAGTGTACGCCGCAGGATCACGCGTCAACGGTGCCGATCGGGCGTCCAGTGCCGAACGTGCAGACGTACGTGCTCGACGCTCATCTTCAGCCGGTACCGGTTGGTGTCACGGGTGAACTGTACATCGGCGGCGAAGGCGTGGCACGTGGATACCGGAACAACGCGGCGCAAACTGCCGAACGATTCGTGCCGAATCCTTTCGCCCCTCATTCCACAGATGCCGCGCGCTTGTATGCAACCGGCGATCTTGCGCGCTATCTGCCGGACGGCGAACTGGAGTTTCTCGGCCGGCGCGATCAGCAAGTCAAAGTACGCGGGTTTAGGATCGAGCTGGGCGAAATCGAAGCGGTATTGATTGCGCATCCGTCGGTGCGCGAGGCAGTGGTAGTCAAACATGAAGGCCGTCTCGTTGCTTATCTCACAGCCGTTGGACCAATACCTCCAACAACTGAAGAGCTGCGCGATTTTCTGCGGGAGAGACTTCCTGAATACATGCTGCCGGCGCAGTTTGTGCTGCTCGACGCAGTGCCCCTGGGTGCAAACGGCAAAGTAGATCGGAATGCCTTGCCCGCGCCCGGCGCCTCGCGACCTGCGATGCGAGCGTCTTACGCGGCGCCACAAACACCACTCGAGCAGACGATCGCTGAAGTGTGGCGAGAGTTTCTTCAGTTGGACACAGTCGGTGTCAACGATAGCTTTTTTGAGCTTGGTGGTCATTCGTTGCTGCTCGTGCTTGTACACGAGACGTTGCAGGAACGACTCAAACGCGAAGTGCCGGTTGCAGACCTGTTCAAGTTCCCAACCGTGCGCGCGTTGGCCCAACATCTCGATCAAAAACCCGACCAGAAGCACGGGCCGTCTGCGAATCGCCGGCGCGCAGGCGAGCGACAGGCTGCGCTCAAAGCGCGACGCGGCGCGGAATCACGAGGGAAGGAATATTAGCCACAAAAAGGCATAAAAGGCTCAGAACATCAGAAGAACCTATTTGCGCTTTTTGTGCTTCTTTGCAGCACAACTTGTATGAGTGATCAATTTGCCTACGACATAGCCGTGGTTGGTCTTTCGGGACGTTTCCCCGGCGCGCGGAACCTTAATGAGTTTTGGGATCGTCTGTGCGAAGGCGCTGAGCTGGTCAGCTTCTTTTCCGACGACGAGCTCCTGCGGCGCGGCGCGGACCAGGCGGCGCTCGACGATCCACACTACGTTAAAGCCGAAGCCGTCCTTGATGACGTCGAACTATTCGACGCCGCGTTCTTCGGCTTCACTCCGCGTGAAGCATCAACGCTCGATCCTCAACATCGCATCTTTCTCGAAGAGTCGTGGGCGGCGCTGGAAAATGCCGGTTACAACTCCGAGACTTTCCAGGGCCGCATCGGCGTCTTCGCGGGGGAGAGCTTGAACACTTACTTCCTGAATAATCTCTACCCGAACCGCAAGTTGCTCGATTCACTCGGCGCGTCGCAAGTTGTCATCGCCAACGACCGCGACTATCTCGCTACGCAAGTCTCTTTTCGTTTGAACCTAAAGGGGCCGAGTTTGAGCGTTCAGACGGCGTGCTCCACGTCGCTCGTGGCTGTTCACCTCGCGATGCAAAGTTTGCTGAACCACGAGTGTGACATGGCGCTCGCAGGCGGTGTTTCGGTGAGCGTGCCGCAAGGACTCGGCGGTCATTATCAGGATGGCGGGATCATCTCTCCCGATGGACACTGCCGCGCCTTCGACACCCGAGCGCGTGGCACGGTGAAAGGAAGTGGCGCCGGTGTCGTTGTCCTGAAGCGGCTCGCAGACGCGATAAACGATCGCGACACGGTCCACGCTGTCATCAAAGGATCAGCGATCAACAACGACGGCGCGATGAAGGTTGGTTTTACGGCGCCGGCAGTCGAAGGTCAGGCGAGCGTGATCGAAGAGGCACTCGCGCTCGCTTCGATCGAGCCGGCGACGATCGGGTACATCGAGACACACGGAACAGGCACGGCGTTAGGCGATCCGGTGGAGATCGCAGCGCTCACGCAGGCGTTTCGCACAGGCACCGAGGCGACGGGGTTCTGCCCCATTGGCTCCGTGAAAACCAATATCGGGCACCTCGACGCTGCGGCGGGTGTGGCGAGTCTGATCAAGACGATCCTCGCGCTCGAGCACAGGCAGATTCCGCCGAGTCTGAATTTTGAGCAACCGAATCCGAACATCGACTTCGCTAACAGTCCTTTCTTCGTCAACACAGAATTACGCAGTTGGGATACGAATGGAACGCCGCGACGAGCAGGCGTTAGTTCGTTCGGCATCGGTGGAACAAACGCTCATGTCGTTTTGGAAGAGGCGCCCGAGAGCGAGAGTTTTAATGCTTCGAGTGCTCCTTATGTGCTGGTCTTGTCGGCGCGTACACCAACCGCGCTTGCACACGCGAGTGCGAACCTCGCAAAGCATCTGGAACAACATTCACAGCTTGATCTCGGCGATGTCGCATACACGTTGAGCGCCGGTAGGAAGCAGTTTGAGCATCGGCTGGCTGTGGTGTGTCGCGACGTGCCTGACGCCATCAAAAAACTCTCTGCGCCGGATCGTTCGCGCGTCACAGGCGCGTCGGAATATGAAAAGCGGCCCGTTGCGTTCATGTTCCCCGGCCAGGGCGCGCAGTACGTTGGAATGGGACGCGCGTTGTACGAACGCGAGCAAGTGTTCCGTCGTGAGCTAGACCATTGCGCTGAGCTTTTGCGAAGCCGGCTTGGAGTCGATCTGCGAGAGATCATTTACGCCGATCAACTGTCTCCCGAGGAATCAGCGGCGCGTCTTACCGATACGCGGTTTGCGCAACCGGCGCTATTCGCAGTTGAGTACGCGCTGGCGAAATTGTGGATTGAATGGGGAGTCGAGCCGCACGCGATGATCGGACACAGCATCGGCGAGTATGTTGCGGCATGTCTGGCGGGCGTCTTTTCGCTCGAGGATGCATTGCGGCTGGTGGCTGCACGTGGAGAGATCATCGGGCGGCTTCCGCGCGGCGCGATGCTGGCGGTTTCGCTCGCTGCCGGTGACGCCGAGTCGCTTAAGAGCGAACAGCTATCACTCGCGGCTGTTAACTCACCATCGCTGTGTGTGCTTTCCGGAACGATTGAAGCTATCGAAGAGTTGGAACGCCGGCTCACAAGCGAAGGCGTGATCTGTCGCCGCATTCATACGTCGCATGCGTTTCATTCGCAG
>DASUPZ010000457.1:0-6576 GCA_036280855.1 Pyrinomonadaceae bacterium
TGACGGCGAGGCGAAGCCTCGCCTCACATCCGGCGGCAAAGCCGCAAAGTAGATGCATCTTGAAGTTGTTATCCCAACTTATAACCGCGCGGATTTGTTGCCGGTGTGCCTCAAGAGTCTTCTGGCGGCCCCGATCCCCGAGGGGATGACCGCCGGCGTCATCGTCGTCGACAACAACTCCAAAGACAACACCCGCGCCGTAGTCGAGAGTTGGAAACAACATTTCAACGGGCGTCTTCAGTATCTCTTTGAAGAGAAGCAGGGTCGTTCATCAGCCCTGAACAAAGGGATCACCGGTTCCAAGGGCGACCTCATCGGTTTCATCGACGACGACGAGGAGATCGATCGCACGTGGTACCAGCAGGTTCATCACGCTTTCACTACACGCGACGTCGACTTCATCGGTGGTCCATACATCCCCAAGTGGGAACAGGATCCGCCACCGTGGCTGCCCGACGATCACCAGGGCGTCATCGGCGTGGTCGATGCCGGCAAAGAGATAATTCCTTACGATGAGAATTATCCCGGCATCCTGATGGGTGGCAACGCCGTGATCCGGCGTTCGGCGATAGAAAAAGTCGGTTTGTACATGACCGCACTGGGACGCACAGGCGAGCGACTGCTGGCTGGTGAAGACGAGGACATGTACCGGCGGCTGCTAGCGAGCGGCGCGAAAGGTTTATACCTCCCGGAATTGAAGATCTATCACCTCATTCCAGCCGCCCGCCTGACAAAGAAATACTATCGCCAGTGGTCGTTCTGGCGTGGGGTTTCATGCGGTGTTCTGGATCGAACTCAGCCACAAAACGTTTCATATCTTTGCGGTGTGCCAAGATATCTTTTTGGTGCTGCCAGTCGAGGCCTGTTGCGTTGGACCACTGCGTCGCTCCGTGGGGCAGTAAATTCCTCTCGAACCTTTTCCAACGAACTTGCAATCTGGGATCTTGCAGGCTTCTTCTACGGCAAACATTTTTACAAGGCTTCGGTGTAGATCCCAATCCGATGCAAATGGAGCGTTTTGCCCCCGACGACGCCATTATGAAAACCAGCAAGCCCCCCGTGCGAGTTTTGATCGTGGCGGCCTCCATGGACATCTTAGGTGGCCAGGCTGTGCAGGCAGTCAGGCTGATGGACCACCTGAAACAGGAACCGTCAGTCGAGGTAGATTTTCTCCCCGTTAATCCACGACTGCCCGGCGTTCTGCGGAAGCTCCAGTCGATCAAATACGTACGCACCGTCACCACTTCGATCCTCTACTGGTTGCTGTTGCTGCGCCGGATTCCTGCTTTCGACGTCATACACACCTTCTCAGCATCAAACTTCTCGTTTCTGCTGGCGCCGTCGCCGGCGATCCTTGTCGCAAAACTCTTTAACAAGAAAGTCATCCTCAACTATCACAGCGGTAAAGCCGAAGATCACCTGCGAAACTGGCCCAAAACCAGCATTCCGATGCTCAGGATGTCAGATGTGATAATCGTGCCCTCACCGTTTCTCGTGCGCGTGTTTGCGAAGTTTGACCTGCCGTCGACCGCGATTTTCAACGTCGTCGACTTCGATCAATTTACTTATCGCGAGCGGCCAAACTTGCGTCCGGTGTTTCTGTCGAACCGGAATTTCGAACACCACTACGGCGTCGACGTAGTGCTGAGAGCGTTCAAGATCATCCAGGAACGTTTTCCGGATGCAGCCTTAAAGGTAGCGGGAGATGGACCATGTCGCGACGAGCTTCACGCGCTCGCCGCTGAATTAAATGTGCGAAATGTGAAGTTTCTCGGTGCGGTCGAGCAGGAGCAGATGCCGTCGTTATACAATGAGACCGATTTCTTTTTGAATGGTTCGAGAGTCGATAATCAGCCATTGTCGATCCTGGAAGCATACTCGTGCGGCGTGCCGGTGATCACTACAGACGCCGGCGGTATTCCGGATATGGTGACCGACGGCGTGACCGGGCTGCTCGTTCCGATGGACGATCACGAGGCGCTGGCTAAGGCCGCCATTCACTTGCTCGAACATCCGGAAGTCGCGAAGCGCATAATTTCGGAAGCGCGTAAGGAATGTGAGCGATACAGGTGGGACGTCGTCAGGACCCAGTGGCTGGATGCTTACGCGAACCACAGACCACATCAATGATCGACCTGTCGATTGTCATTTGCACTTACAACCGTCCCGAGTTGTTGCGATCCGCGCTCGACAGTCTTCTTCCACAATCGATTCCCGGTTACAACTACGAAATCATCGTTGTAGACAACAATTCCACTCCCGAAACGCGCGCAGTTATCGACGAATTCACCAAGCGCGATGCGCGCGTCCGTTACGTCAGGGAAACACGCCAGGGAAATGCGTACGCTCGCAACACCGGCGTCGAGCAATCACGCGCGCCGATCGTTGCTTATCTCGACGACGATGTAACTGTTCGTGGAAACTGGTTACAGGTTCTTAAAAGCACTTTTGAAACTACAAACGCAGAGTTCATCGGCGGAAAGGTCTTACCACGTTACGAACAACCACCGCCATCATGGTTGAGCGTGACCAACTGGGCGCCGATCGCCGCGGTCGATTACGGTGATGCTCCACTCGAGCTGACAGCAGACAACCCGCTTTGTCTCCTTACTGCGAACATCGCTTTTCGCAAGGAACTGTTTGAACGGTTCGGCGGTTTCCTCGCCAGCGTGCAACGCGAAGGCGACAGCATCGGCTCACTCGAAGATCACGAGTTCCTGACGCGTCTATTCCGCGGAGGCGTGATCGGTTTGTACGTTCCCGAACTTATAGTTGATGCTTATGTCGGCAGAGAGCGCCTGACGAAGGCTTATCATCGTCGCTGGCACACGGGGCACGGCCATTTTTACGCCATCATGAATGATCCCGAATGGGAACGGTCCAACTTTCGTTTGATCGGCGTGCCCGGTCATCTCTACAGAGAGACAGTGCGAAACGCACTCACCTGGATTGGCAGAATTCTGCTAGGGAAAACGGACGCCGCGTTCGCTAACGAGTGTCGTCTGCGATTCTTTCGAGGTTTTATTCGTCAACGCCGCCGGCAGCTATCAGAAACAAACTCTGTCTAATCTTGCAGTTCGGTTGTAATTTATTTCACATCTTAACGAAGTGTTTACAGCGCCGTTTCTAACGTGTTAGGTTGATTTTCGTCTGATTCGTGCGGCGTAGATCCCGCCAATCTTCGAAAACAACGAAAGGCATTCTGCTCGGTAGTTCCTATCGAAGCACTGACTTCAAAGTACAGTCCTGAGAAGCACAGCTCCCTCGGGGTAGTACTTTAACTAGAAACAAGTTAATCGGTGTGCTCGACCACGTTTTCCCCTAACGCTGGAACGGCAGAAGTGTGTCTATGAGACTGAGACAACTGTTCCCCTTGTGCGTCGTTTTGTGGGTCCTGTTATGCGCAAGTTCAGCAACGGCAAATACTGTCAGGCTGCGAGTGGTGAGTTGGAACATTGCGTTTGGAAAGGGAACCGATAACGTTACTGACTACAATCGCATTGCGACGTGGCTCGCGCGAATGAGTCCGGATGTGATTGCGCTTTGCGAGATCCCGCCTGATCAAGTTTCAACAGTGCAGAACCTGTTGAGCCAGAAGACGGGTCGAGTGTGGAACTCCCATTTCGTTCCCAAGTCGCCAGGCACGCCGGAAGGCAATCTGATCCTTTCAACTTACAGTTTTACCACGCTCAACTCTCGCTATCTGAGCTACAACCGATCGATCGCACAGGCGACGATCAACGTCGGCGGACGAAACATCAACTTCTTTGCTACGCATCTAGATCACACTTCTTCGGCGTTGCGTTTGACACAGGCAGTTGAGCTCATTGATTGGACCTCGAGCTTTGCATCTCCGCGAATCGTCGCCGGCGACCTGAACGCGGGCAACGACACGCCTGAGATCCTGCGCCTGTTGACTTCGTTTCGCGACAGTTGGGTGGATGCGTTGAGTGCCAACTCGGCTTTTGCCTACCCGGACAATCCGGTCTGGTTGAATACGAGAACACGACGCTGGCGCATTGATTTTGTTTTGTATTCCGCTGACACGTCGACGTTCATAGCGCGCAGGGGAGAGATTCCCGACTCGCGCGATCTCAGCAATACAAATGTCGTGAACAGGCTCGGCACGCCTGACGATAAAGGCGTCAGGCCATCGGACCATAACATCGTAGTTACCGACTTTGAAGTCTTGACGACGAGCGCGCCTCCGCCGCCTCCACCCGCAGCACCTGTGCTGCTGACGCAGGGGACCAGCGATCGAGCGATAGCGATGCATTCAACACTCTTTACTGATGAACCGTTCTTGGTGCGATCGCCGGTGAACCTGGGTTCGGATCCGCGCACGAGGATCATGTTGTTTGCGACAAACCTTGATCTGCTCGCAGGTGAGACTACGTCGTCAGTCAGTGTGCGTGCGAGAGATTCGCGCGGAATCAATTATGACCTTCCGGTTGAGCAGGTGAACAAAGTCCCGAATTTCACCTGGTTGTCGGAAGTAGTTGTGAAGCTCCCCGATGATACGACGATCACGGGGGATTTAGTGGTGACAGTAGGGTTGCGAGGGGCTGTTAGTAACGCTGCTCGCGTGGGAATCAGGCAGTAACTCAATGCTAAGTGTCCCTTTCCGGGGCAGCCGGCGCGAAATGTGACGATTACATTGCAAATCAGTTTCGCGCTTGGTGATTTTTTGTTCGCGTGTTATCTTGCGAAGCAGTCTGGCGAGTGCAGGTAGGCTCGGATAG
Organism: Pyrinomonadaceae bacterium; assembly: GCA_036280855.1. GTDB lineage: Bacteria > Acidobacteriota > Blastocatellia > Pyrinomonadales > Pyrinomonadaceae > PSRF01. The sequence goes on from DASUPZ010000457.1 coordinate 4,743, forward strand.
AGGGAAGTAAGACCGAACCTATACAACCTGTGCAAGTCGGGCGGCCCCGGTTAGGACAAGTTCCATCCGTTCTAATCTCCCAGGTCTCGCAAGAGATCGCAAACACCAAAACTTAAGCGTTACCGGGCACACCGAAGCTCAATCGCTTTGGAGTGTTCTCCGATTTTGGATTGTTCCCAAGTGTGTTTTGGTCAGTCGGACGCCAGGGAAGCGATTCGAAGCCATATTTACACTTGTTGGGAGGCGTCTATTTCTGGTTTCCATCCCAGGCTTAAGAGCAATATTCAGGCGAAATTACCCCACGCCTGTCTTTCTGTCACCCACTTAATCCCCTGTCCCGACAGATCTGTTACCTCGATTTTGATCTTGTTCGAAGGAGAAAATAGAAAGTGACTGCTAGACGGTTTACCTTTTACACCCTCGTCCCGGCACTTATATTAATCGCCTCTGCTCGCATTTCATTAGCCCAGGAAGTCGTGCTTTATCCATCACAGGCTCCTGCGAAGATCGGCAACTGGTCCACCGTTGCTGATTCGACTGCTGCGGGTGGTGCACGTATAGCCAGTACGGATTTTGGTGCTCCAAAACTTTCGGCGCCGGCGGCGAATCCGTCGAATTACTTTGAAATTAATTTCAGCGCGTCGGCAGGGAAACCATACCGCCTGTGGATCAGGGGCAAGGCCCAGGACAATTCGCCATATAACGATTCGGTTTACGTGCAGTTTTCAGGCAGTTTGAATAGCAGTGGCAGCCCGGTTTACCGCATCGGCACTACGTCTGCAACTGAAATCAACCTTGAAGAATGTATGGGATGCGGAATCTGGAATTGGGGCTGGCAGGACAACGGCTGGGGCGCAGGCGTGCTTGGTCCACAGATCTTTTTCCAGACCACGGGCACACAGACGATTCGCATTCAGACCCGTGAAGATGGTCTATCGATAGACCAGATCGTGATTTCACCTGCAGCTTATCTTTGGGGACCGCCGGGCGCAAGCAAGAACGACGGCGTGATCCTGGCGCCTTCCGCTGGCCCAACGCCGACGCCAACACCGACCCCGACCCCGACCCCGACTCCCGCGCCCACACCAACTCCCTCGTCCGGATCGTCAGAGGTTGTCATCTGGACGGCAAACGTAACCACGATTCGAGGCTCATGGTTTAGAGAAAGCGCCGGTGGTGCGGCAGGCCAGGTCCAGTTGCGCAACCCGGATCGGGGAGCGGGAAAGTTATCGACTCCTTTGGCCAGCCCGGCCGACTACTTTGAAACCAGTTTTTATGCTGAGGCCGGTAAGCCGTACCGGATTTGGGTGCGTGGCCGTGCGGATGGTAATTCCTGGGCCAACGATTCGGTCTTTGCACAATTTTCAGGAAGTTTGAACATTCTGGGTGCTGCGGCTTACCGCATCGGCACTTCGAGCGCGGTCGAGGTGAATATCGAAGATTGCTCCGGTTGCGGACTGTCAGGCTGGGGCTGGCAGGACGATGGGTGGGGAATCGGGATCCTTGGCCCGACGATCTTCTTCCAGAGTACCGGCACCCAAACCCTCCGTATTCAAACGCGCGAGGATGGTCTGGCTATCGACCAGATCGTGATTTCTCCCAGTGCGTACTTATACTCGTCGCCCGGCTTCCTGAAAAACGACAACACGATTCTTCAAAGTACGCTTTTAGCGCCGCCGCCACCGTCACCAACTCCCACGCCGACGCCCACTCCAACCCCAACTCCAACTCCGACGCCGACGCCAACTCCCACGCCGACGCCGACACCTGCTCCGGCGAATAAACCTCCCGTCGTGAGTATTACGGCTAACCCGACTTCCGGAACCAGCCCGTT
>DASUPZ010000458.1:0-6613 GCA_036280855.1 Pyrinomonadaceae bacterium
CGATCGATAGCAGTTTGCTCGACAACGTCCGTCCACTCACAACCGCCGTAATAACGCTTGCCCGGATAACCCTCGGCGTACTTGTTTGTAAACACTGAACCCGCGGCTTCGAGCACTGCCTCACTGACAAAATTCTCTGAAGCAATCAGTTCGAGACCGTTCGCCTGTCGTGCGACTTCGTTATCGATAGCGCCGGCGATCACAGGATCGACTTCGGCGAGTGGTGCGTTTCTGCTCATTTATCTCTTCTCTCCACGTCACAAATCTTTTCGACGCGCGCTGCGTGTCTGCCGCCTTCAAATTCCGTCGCAAACCATGCACGCACGATCTTCGGAATCTCGTCCGGCGGCGTAGTGCGCGCGCCGATAGCAAGCACGTTTGCGTCGTTGTGCCGGCGCGCGAGCTGTGCAATTTCCTCTGACCATGCGACGGCGGCGCGCACGCCTGGAACTTTGTTCGCCGTGATCGCCATTCCGGTTCCTGAACCACAAACCAGCAGTCCCTGTTCAACTCGACCGTCGGCAACCTGCTCGGCGACTTTTCGCGCGTAGTCGGGATAATCAACCGACTCTTCGGAAACTGTGCCGAGATCGTCAAATTCAACGCCCAGATCCGCAAGGAGCGCCTTCAAGCGCTCCTTCTCAGTGTAACCGGCATGATCGCTTGCGAGTGCAATTCGCATGATTATGAACCTTCGTGGAATGGTGTTAAGAAGAAGCGTGATGGTAACTCATCAAATCAATCCCGGCAAAGGAACGTTTGCGTAACTCGCATGCGCTAAGCGAGAATGCCAAATCTATGCGCTGGTCACGATACTTCATACCCACTCTACGCGAAGACCCCGCTGACGCCGAGGTCATCTCGCACAAACTTCTCTTACGCGCCGGTGTTGTTCGCCAACTTTCGGCGGGCATTTATTCCTACTTGCCTCTGGGCCAGAGAATTGCGCACAAGGCGATGAAAATACTGCGCGAGGAAATGAATGCGATTGGCGGCCAGGAGTTCTACCTGCCGGCACTCCACCCGGGCGAACTCTGGCAGGAATCCGGCCGCTGGTATGCAATCGGCGACGAGATGTTTCGACTGAAAGATCGCAAGGGTGCGGACATGTGTCTCGGCATGACGGAGGAAGAAGTCTTCACTTCGATCGCGCGCAACGACATTCGCTCCTACAAACAACTGCCTCAGGTCTGGTACCAGATCCAGGTCAAGTTTCGCGACGAAGCGCGTCCAAAGTCGGGCCTGATACGAGTGCGCACGTTCATCATGAAAGACGCGTACACGTTTGACGTCGATCGTGCCGGACTCGACAAGTCGTTCAACGATCAGCGTGAAGCATACATAAAAATCTTTACGCGCTGCGGCATACAGTTTTTGATCGTGGAAGCCTCATCGGGCGCCATGGGGGGTTCGGAATCGAGTGAATTCATGGCAAGGACTCCGGCTGGAGAGGATCAGATCGTTCATTGCGAGAATTGCGGATACTCGGCAAACCTCGAGAAAGCAACTTCACGCCTGGCCGCCGTCGCCGATGAAGTTGGACCAGATGCGCCCGAAGAATTTCCGACGCCGGGAGTGCGCACGATCGAAGATCTGACTACTTTTCCCGGCGGCGCTGAAGCGTCGCGACAGATTAAATCGCTGGTGTTCTTCGCCACGATCGACGGGGAGCCGCGGCCTGTGCTGGTCCTGCTGCGTGGCGATCATCAATTGCACGAAACCAAACTCGCCGACAGTTTGCGTGCAACAGCCGTCCGGCCCGCGCAACCCGAAGAGATACGCAATCTGCTCGGCGCGAGCGCCGGAAGTCTCGGCGGCGTTGGGGCGAAGGCGAAGGCGAGTGCAGCAAAGATTGACCTGCGCATCGTTGCCGACAGTGCGCTGAAAGAAAGGCGCAACATGACGACGGGCGCAAACAAAGACGATCACCACCTGCGTGGCGTCGATATCGCGCGTGATATCCCGGTTGACGAATGGTTTGAACTGCGCACGGTGGAGTCAGGCGAAGGCTGTCCAAGATGCGAGACGGGCGTGCTCGAAGTTTTCAGGGGCATGGAGATCGGCCACATCTTCAAGCTGGGCACAAAATACTCCGAATCAATGGGCGCAACCGTGTTGACGCAGGACGGGAAAGAAGTGCCGATCGTCATGGGCAGTTACGGCATCGGGGTTGAACGAATCATGGCCGCGGCTGTCGAGCAGCAACACGACGCGGATGGAATCATCTGGCCGCGAGAGCTGGCGCCGTTTGATGTCGTAGTTACTATCACAAACATGAAGCAGGACGATGTACGTGAAGCGGGTGAACGTTTGTACAACGACCTGCAGAACATGGGGCTCGACGTACTGCTCGACGATCGCGACGAGCGTGCAGGTGTAAAGTTCAAAGATGCTGATCTGATCGGTATACCTTATCGCATCACGATCGGAAAAAAAGTTACTGAAGGGATGGTCGAGTTATTCGATCGCCGCACAAAGACGAGTGAGGATGTTAGAATCGACGACGTAGTGACGCGCATGCAGAAGCTAACGTCCGTATCGCAATGAAATTGCTCTCGCTTTTGTTACTTCTTTTTATCTCGACCCCGATCCCGGCGTCACAGGACATCCTTCCCGAACTCGTTCGTCGCATTAAACCCTCAGCAGTTGCGGTCGAAACTTTCGACGCGCGCGGCCAGAAACTGTCGCGCGGCAGCGGGTTCTTTGTCGAGAACGATCGCATCGTCACGAATCGTCACGTGCTCGAAGGCGCACATCGCGCCGAGGTTCATTCATCAACCGGCCAGGTATTTCCGGTCAAAGGTGTTCTCGCTGTGGACGCGGAAGGTGACATCGCTCTGTTGAAGATCGATCCGCCTGCCACGCCGATCCGGCCGCTGCCACTCGACAAAACCTCGCCGCAGGAAGGCGAGAGCATCGTCGTTATCGGCAATCCACTCGGGCTTGAAGGCAGCGTGACGAATGGAATCGTCTCAGCCGTGCGCGACATTCCAACGTTTGGCCGCATCATTCAGATCACCGCGCCAATCTCGTCAGGTTCAAGCGGCAGTCCGGTTGTGAACATGCAGGGACAGGTCATCGGGATTGCGACATTGCAGATCACCGGCGGACAGAGTGTGAACTTTGCGATTCCTTCGGAACGCATCTCGCAACTCCAAGTCGCATCGATGATGACGTTGTCGGACCTTGTGGCGACAGCAGGCCGCAACAAGCGCGCGAAAGCAGTTCAGTTTTTCCGCGATGGTTTGAGTTTTCTTTCGAAGGACGATTGCGAAAAGGCGCTGCCGTATTTCGAGAAGGCTGTCGAGTCAGACAGCAATTACGCCGAGGCCTGGGCGCAAAGTGGTTTCTGCAACGAGAAACTCGGGAGACATGCAGAGGCGATCGAAGCCTCGAAAAAAGCTGTGAACCTGAGGCCTTCGGCGGAGTCGTACTTCAATATCGGGCTCGCGAGTTTTTATCTGAAGCAATATAAGGACGCCGCGGAGGCGTACCGGCAGTCGATCAAGCTCGATCCTTACAATGCCGCCGACGCCTATTACGCACTCGGGCTCGTCTATCGCGACTGGGGCAAGGCAGACGAGGAGATACAGGCATACAAGCAGGCAATCAAGCAGCGACCCGATTACACGGTTGCGTATGAACGACTGGGATCACGGTATTTGAAGTCGAAGAAGTTTAATGAAGCAGTGGAGACGTTTCGACAGCTTTCAACTTTGAAACCCGGAGACGCGGTTGCGCCAAACAACATGGGCGAAGCGTTTTTTGAATTGAACCGGATGAACGATGCGGTGGAATCGTTCCGACAAGCGATTCGTTTGAAACCGGATTTCAGTAAGGCTTACTACAATCTCGGCCGCTCGCTGCTTGCAATGGGCAATCGCGATGGCGCCCTCGAGCAGTACACGATCCTCACGAATATCGATCCTGATTGGGCTGAGAAGCTGAATGCGCTGATCAATCCGTGAACACAGATCGCGCGGATTAAAAAAGCCGATTTAGTTTAATACTTCGTTGACGATGGCTGTGAGGGCGTTGTCCTGCAAGGTTTTGTTGCGTTGGAGCTGGCCGTGCAGATCGCATCCGAAGATTGCATAGCGGGAGAGTGAGAAGCCTGTTTGGGGGTCGCGGGTCCGGAAGATGTTTTCGCCGAGCAATGACGAACGGGTGACGCGACCGTCGCCCGGTGCGAACATCGCTTGGGTCACTGTTTTCTTTGTGATCTTCACACCAGTGGACGTTCGATATTCGCGTGGGCGAGTCAGGGTCAACCAGCGGTTTCGTTTTTCATCGCGAAGGATCACGGGTGAGTTTAGTGTCTCTTCACAATCACCGCCGATTGCGAGAAGGGTGATTGGCGAAGTGACGTCGTCCGTCGAGTCCAGCGCCTGGTGAAAGCGGCGCGCGCGGCGAAGAGTTGCTGCGAGATAAGCATCAAGCTCTTCGACACTGCCGTTTGTCCCATTCGCGCCGGCATAACGGCGTCGAAAGTCGTCAGAAAAGAGCACGCTCCATCCGTATCGCTTCCAAACCGAAGGATCGTAGAGATCGATCTCCACGGGTTTCAGGTTCTCATCGAGAAACTTCACCGCCTGTCGATGCGGGAGGAGCTGGAACACCGAAGGTGTGCGCACTACGTCTTCAGCAGTGAGCTTGTTGAGAAGCGGAACGCGGCGTCGCAAACCTTCCGTGATCGAATAGCCCTCGATCAGCGTTGCAAACGCATCAGCCGATCCTTCATTCGGCACTCCGATCATCACGATCTTGCTGATGTGCGCCGCGCCCAGCCACGTCGGTTGGATCGCGTCTTCACCTTCCGGTAAATCTGCGTCGCCGTACATTGCCGCGTAACGGGCGATCAAACCACCCATCGAATGCGCGACTACGTTGAACTTCAGATCGGGTCGTTGCAGCTTCGTCTTCAAGCGTTCCAACCGTCTGACGAGTTCTCGCGCGTTCGCGACGTTGTCCTGCCGCCAATCGTATGGAAAAACGTAAAACGTGTCCTGATGACCGTCGGCAGCGGGATTTTCCCAGTTGCCGTCGCGATAGCCGGCGTAACGACGCAGTGCCTCGATCAGATCGCGGTAGACGTAGATCTCCGGCAGCACACGCGCGAGCTTTACCGTTTCAAGAATCTTACCGGGAACCAGATCATCGCGATTCTCCGCAAGGTTCGGACTGATCGGCAGTCCTTCCTGAGACGTGCGAAAGGCCGAAGGCCAGACGGTCTCGCCGGTCTTCGGGTTCATGAGTTCAGTTCCGAGAATTCCGGGGATGACGATCACCGGACGTTTTCCGGTGCGCGAACGTGCTGAGGCAAAGATTTGCTCGAGGTTGGGTGTGCGACGCGCAGAGATGCACGCGCTCGAGACGAGGGAAAGAGCGATCACAGTTAAAACTAAATATTGGGAGCTCGCAGTTCGTGGTCTATTCAACGGGCACCGTCCAGCGACGATTGATGAGGCTCGCGACGAACCCTGCACCAAAACCGTTGTCGATGTTTACAACGGTGACGTTTGACGCGCATGAGTTCAACATGCCGAGCAGTGCGGCGACGCCTCCAAAAGATGCTCCATAACCGATGCTGGTCGGCACGGCGATAACGGGCACGCCCACCAGGCCACCGACTACTGAAGGCAACGCACCTTCCATCCCCGCGGCTACAATCACGACGCGCGAACGTTGCAACAGGCTGCGCTCGGAAAGCACACGATGAATCCCTGCAACGCCTGCATCCCAGATGCGGTCGACAGTGTTACCCATCGTTTCGGCGGTCAGGGCAGCTTCTTCGGCAACAGGAATATCGCTGGTTCCGGCAGTTACGACGGCGATCGATCCGGTGCCATGATTCGTCAGATCGCGTCTGATTCGAACCAGCCGCGCGGATTCGTGCCATTCGGCATCAGTGACGACGTTACGGATCTCGCCGAACGTGGCTTCGTCGGTGCGCGTGACGAGTATGTTTGGCGATCGCTGAGCCAGACGATCGACGATCCCGACGATCTGAGCGCGCGTCTTGCCGCCGCCAAAAACAACTTCCGGAAAACCCTGGCGCGTGGCGCGGGAGTGATCGACGCGCGCGAAGCCGATGTCTTCAAAGTGAAGATTTTTGATGCGGTCGACCGCGTCGTTTGTTTGCAGTTCGCCTGCCTTGTAAGCCGCTAAAAGCCTCTCGAGTTCCTTCAGATCCATCAGGCCCAGCATGCCACAAAAATGCGCACAAAGCACCCGACTTTCAGAGTTCAGCCTCCCGATCATAGCCACAAAGTCGCACAAAAGGCACAAATGTGTTCGCCAAAATCCTTTGTGCTTCTTGTGCCTTTTTGTGGCTCCCATATTTTTAAGAGGTTAACTCTGAACCTGAACTCTGAGCGTGCTGAATTCGTTTGTGAACTTGTGCACTTATTTGTGGCTTAGTAAGATGCCGATGAGATTTGACCCACCGTGTCGACCGTAATCAAAAACACAAGACTGACGCTGGAAATGATCAAGATCGAGCACACGCTTTTTGCGTTGCCGTTTGCATTTCTGGGTGCGGTGCTTGCGGCTAACGGCCTTCCTTCAGCCCGGCAAATTCTCTGGATCATTGTCGCAATGGTGGGCGCACGCT
>DASUPZ010000459.1:0-12544 GCA_036280855.1 Pyrinomonadaceae bacterium
ACATCCTCGTTAACAACGCCGGAATTGGCCTGTTCGCGTCGGTAGAGTCGATTAGCCCCGAAGAGTTCCGCACCGTAATTGAAACGAACCTGTGTGGCGTTTTCTACTGCTGCCACGAAGCCATTCCACTGATGAAGCAACGGGGCGGCGGATACATCATAAACATCTCGTCATTGGCCGGGGCCAACGCGCACGCACAGATGGCCGCTTACAACGCTTCGAAGTTTGGCTTGAACGGTTTCAGTGAAGCATTGATGCAGGAAGTCAGGCACGACAAGATTAAGGTGAGCTACATCATGCCCGGATCGGTGAACACTGAGTTTGGAGGTGATGAGCCGAATGATGAGAAGAGCTGGCAGCTCCAGCCTGAGGATGTGGCGCGAGTGGTGATTGATCTGCTTGAGCACCCGGACCGCAGTCTTCCGAGCCGGGTGGAACTCCGGCCGTCTCGACCTCCGAAGAAAGCGTGACATGATTTGCAAGATTTACAGGATAAACAGGATTAGATGAGAGCGGTGATCCAGCGCGTCACACGTGCGCGCGTTACGATAGCAGAAGAAATCACTGGCGAGATCGGAAACGGTCTCGTCGTTTTATTGGGTGTCGCTGCCGACGATACCAAAGAGGACGCGGATTATTTAGCACCGAAGATCGTGGCACTGCGGATCTTTGACGATCCTCAAGGCAAGATGAATCTCTCGTTGAAAGACGTCGAAGGCGCGCTGCTCGTAGTTTCGCAGTTTACTTTGTACGGTGATGTTCGACGCGGCTTGAGGCCTTCATGGAGCGACGCCGCGCCACCCGAAGTCGCTGAACCTCTGTACGAGTATTTTGTCGAGATTAGCCGGAAGCTGCTCGGGCGTGTTGAAACAGGCAGCTTCCGCAAGACGATGCAAGTGGAGTTGGTTAACGATGGCCCAGTGACGTTGCTGCTCGACAGCATCCACAATCGTTAAATCATGTTCTCAGACGCTTTTGAATTCTCATCCAGTTCGTATCTATCTCGATCTCGCTTTTCGACCTTCTCGATAAACTCCAGCTCTTCGTTGTCTTCAAATGTAATGCCTATCGCCGACGCGTTCTCTTCAACGAGCGACTGATCCGGCGTTGGATTGTCGCCTGCGACTGTCTCCGATCCGCTGTTGTTCACGTCTTCCCAATCTGCATCGAGATCGCCACCCGCATCGCGCGGCGAGGCGGCAGTATTGTTGCGCAGTCGATCAGCGAGAAGATCCGGATCCTTCGGCGCGCGCGAAATCTCGAGCTCCATGAATTCCTCGATCTCAGGGTTTGGCACGTAATCCGGGTTGTTCGATAGATACTCGAAGTCGTCCGCATTTTTCTTGGGCATGTAAGTCTCCTTACGTTTTTGTCGAGCAGCCACAATGGCGGGGGAATTTGTCGAGACTATAACGAATCTCAGACGAAAGTTGGAGTTGCGATGCCTAGTTACCCTTGTTACACTTCAACTTGAACCAATACACAACAAAAATCATTTTGACGAGGCGCAATAGCCTCGCTTTTCAGGAAAGAGTTTGACTACCGCTATGCCAGAATGCCCGTTCGATTCTTTGCAAACTTTCGACACCCCCTCCGGTCCTGCTGGACGCTTCTATTCACTCCCACACCTCGAAAAAATCGGCATTGGTCCTGTCTCGCGATTGCCGCACAGCATTCGCGTCGTACTCGAATCGGTGCTGCGCAACTGCGACGGCGAGAAGATCACTGACGACGACGTGCGCGAGCTGGCCAACTGGCAAGCAAATGGCACACGTGTCGAGGAGGTCCCGTTCATCGTCGCGCGTGTTTTGTTACAGGACTTCACCGGAGTGCCGCTGCTGGTCGATCTCGCGGCGATGCGTTCCGCCGTCGCGCGTTTAGGAAAGAACTCAGGCGTCATCGAGCCGCTCGTGCCTGTTGATCTCGTCATCGACCATTCGGTCCAGGTCGACTTCTCGAGCACACCGGATGCGTTCGTGAAGAACATGGAGATCGAATTCCGGCGCAACCGCTCGCGATATCAATTTTTGAAATGGGGCACGCAGGCGTTCGATGGTTTTCGCGTGATCCCGCCGGGCATCGGCATCTGCCACCAGGTCAATCTCGAGTACCTGGCCGGCAGCGTCTGGGAGAAGAACGACGTTTATGTACCCGACTCGCTCGTCGGCACTGATTCACACACGACGATGGTTAACGGACTGGGCGTTGTCGGTTGGGGCGTCGGTGGAATCGAAGCCGAGGCGGCGATGCTGGGCCAACCCGTTTACTTCCTGACGCCGGACGTCGTCGGCGTTCACATGAGCGGCAGTTTACGTGAAGGTGTGACTGCAACCGACCTCGTGCTGCGTGTTACCGAGATGATGCGCAAGGCGAAGGTGGTTGGAAAGTTCGTCGAGTTTCACGGCGAAGGCGCCGCGAGTTTGGGTGTAACGGATCGCGCGACGATTGCCAACATGGCGCCTGAGTACGGCGCCACGATGGGCTTCTTCCCGGTCGACGAGCAAACCTGCGCTTACCTTCTCGCAACGGGTCGCACAAAAGAGCACGTCGATCTCGTGAGAGCTTACTACACGGCCCAGGGCATGTTTGGCGTCCCACGAAGAGACGACTGCGATTACAGCGTCGTACTTGATCTCGACCTCGCGTCGATTGGTCCAAGTGTTTCCGGACCCAAACGCCCACAGGATCGAATCGAGCTCACCGCGTTGAAAAATCAGTTCAACGACTTGATGGTGAAGCCGGTCAGCCAGGGTGGTTACGGCAAGACAGAAGATGACCTGTGGACGCGCTATCACGTGAAGACAGGATCGGAACGGCGTGGCGAAACGCTGGGCGGCGGGGAACAGCGAATCGAAACCGTTCCCACTGCGTCAGTCGAGAGATCGACGCGGGCCAACACGAACGTCTGGACGGAAACCGAGATGATCAACAACCGTCCGACGCCGGATCGTGTTGTCGAGATTCTTGAAGAAGAATTTCCACTCGCAGACGAGCTGGTGGGCCATGGCGATGTTTTGATCGCCGCGATCACGTCGTGTACCAACACTTCGAATCCGAGTGTGATGCTTGCTGCAGGATTGTTGGCGAAAAAGGCTGTCGAAAAGGGTCTAACCGTTAATCCAAAGGTGAAGAATTCGCTTGCGCCCGGATCGAGAGTCGTCACCGAGTATCTCGAGCGAACGGGCCTGCAGCCTTATCTCAACCAGTTGGGCTTCAACCTCGTTGGCTATGGCTGCACTACCTGCATCGGCAACTCCGGACCACTCGATCCTGCGATCGAAAACGTGGTAAACGAGCGTGACGTGATCGCTGCTTCCGTGCTTTCGGGTAATCGCAACTTCGAAGCCCGCGTTCACCAGAGCATCAAGGCAAACTTCCTGATGAGCCCGCCGCTCGTCGTGGCTTTCGCCCTCGCAGGACGAGTTGACGTCGATATGTCGTCGGAGCCCATCGGCACCGGTAAAGACGGCGAGGAAGTTTTCCTTCGTGATATATGGCCCAGCATGGATGAGATCAACGAACTCATGCGCGAGGCTTTTGATCCGGAAACTTACCGCCGGCTTTACAGTAACTTCGCCGAACAGAACCCGCTCTGGAACGACATTCCGTCAACAACCGGGAACGTCTATGACTGGGAGCCTGAATCGACTTACATTCGCGAGCCTCCTTACTTTGAAGATTTCCATAGCACGCTCGACACTGTCTCGAACGTTGTTGGGGCACGGCCGCTCGCGATCTTCGGCGACTCAGTGACGACGGATCACATCAGTCCCGCCGGCGCGATCAAACCTTCGTCTCCTGCGGGGTTATATCTTCAGGAGCGCGGCGTCGAGATCAAGGACTTCAACAGCTACGGCGCAAGGCGCGGCAATCACGAGGTTATGGTCCGCGGGACGTTCGCAAACGTGCGCATCAAAAATTTGATGGTGCCGGGCGTTGAAGGCGGAGTTACGATTTATCAACCTGACGGCGAGCGAACGAGTATTTACGAGGCCGCCATGCGTTATCAGGAACATGGCGTGCCGCTCGTGATCATTGCCGGTCAGGAGTATGGCACCGGAAGCTCGCGCGACTGGGCCGCGAAAGGGACCAGGTTGCTCGGAGTGAAGGCAGTGATTGCGCAGAGCTTCGAACGTATCCATCGCAGCAACCTCGTGGGGATGGGAGTGTTGCCCTGCCAGTTTAAGGAAGACGTGAATGCGGCTTCACTTAATCTTGACGGCACCGAGACGTTTGACGTGCTCGGCATCGAACAGGGCATCGAGCCGCGACAGGACGTGACGCTCGTCATTCATCGCGCAAGCGGCGAAAAGGAAGAGGTACCAATCACGTTGAGAATCGACACGCCGATCGAAGTCGATTACTACCGGCATGGTGGGATTCTTCCCTACGTGTTGCGGCAAATACTTTCAGGTACTACCGAATTTTAGCCGCGGATTAACGCGGAAAAAGAACGCGGATTTACACAGATCAAAGGAGAATTATGTCATCTGCTGAAATGGCTGAGACCGGCACGCGGAAATATCAACTTTTTATTGATGGGCAATGGGTGGATTCCGAATCAGGGAAGACATTCACGACGCCGAATCCCGCGACGGGTGAGACGCTCGCCGAAGTTGCAGAAGCCGATAAGGCTGATGTCGACAAGGCAGTAGCTGCCGCGCGACGCGCATTCGAAGGCAAATGGTCCAAGCTTAGCGCGCGCGAGCGTGGCAAGATGCTCTACAAGCTCTCGCAACTGATCGACGAACATTCCGCCGAGCTGGCGGCGCTCGAAACTGCCGACAATGGCAAACCGATCAAAGAGTCGATGTACGTCGATCTCCCGCAGGTCGTCGAGAATTTTGAGTACTTCGCAGGCTGGTCCACAAAGATCGAAGGCGAGACGATTCCGGTGCCCGGCAAGATGTTCAACTACACGTTGCGCGAGCCCATCGGAGTGTGCGGTCAGATCATTCCGTGGAACTTTCCGCTTCTGATGGCTGCGTGGAAACTCGCGCCGGCGCTCGCAGCGGGCAATACAGTCGTACTTAAACCCGCTGAGCAAACACCCGTCGGCGCCATGGAACTGGCGAAGCTGATCCAGGAAGCAGGATTTCCTGAAGGCGTGGTCAATATCGTTCCGGGTTACGGTGAAACTGCGGGCGCGGCGCTCGCGTCTCATCCGGGCATCGACAAGATCGCGTTCACCGGATCGACGGAAGTCGGAAAACTGATTGCAAAGACTGCTGCCGACAACCTGACGAAGGTCTCGCTCGAATTGGGCGGCAAAGCGCCGAACATCGTTTTCGCTGATTCTGATCTCGACCAGGCAGTGGCAGGCGCGATGATGGGAATTTTCTACAACCAGGGCCAGGTGTGTTGTGCTGGTTCGAGGTTGTTTGTAGAAGAGTCAATCAAAGATGATTTTCTCGGGAAGCTTTCAGAGCGGGCAGGGAAGATCGCCGTCGGCGATCCGATGAACAAAGCGACGCAGATGGGTCCGCAGGTTTCCGAGGAGCAACTGAACCGCATTAAGAGCTACGTCGATGTTGCGCGTGAAGAAGGCGCGACCGTCGTCGCCGGTGGTCAGTCGCCACAACTCGAAGGCGCCTTTCAAAAAGGTTACTTCTTCAGTCCGACGATCTTTTCTGAAGTGAAAAACAGCATGCGCGTGGCGCAGGAAGAGATCTTTGGACCCGTGGTTTCAGTGATCAGCTTCAAGGATGAAGACGATCTGATCAAGCAGGCAAACGACACGATCTATGGTTTGTCGGCGGGGATCTGGACGCGCGACATCACGCGCGCGCACCGGTTTGCGAAAGAGATCAAGGCGGGTGTTGTTTGGATCAATACTTTCAACATGTTCAATGCAGCGTCTCCCTTTGGTGGTTATAAGCAATCGGGGTACGGGCGTGAGATGGGAAGGCACGCGCTCGACCTCTACACGCAGGTGAAGAGCGTTTGGGTCGATCTCTCCGGGCGGCCGATTGGCTGGTTTGGAAAGTAGGTCTAAAACCGGGAATAGGTCCTATAGGACATATAGGACCTATTTCCTATAGGACCTATGCTATGATCTGGCCCTCTCCCGAGATGACTAAACCATTAAAGGAGAAGCCAATGCTGGTATTGAAAAAGGCCGCTGCTTTCGCTGTTCTGATCGGTGGGCTGCTGTTACTCACCGCCTGCCCCAGCCAAACAAACATCGCCAAGATAAACGCCGATCCCGATCGTTATCGTGGTAAAGAGGTGGGGATTGCCGGAACAGTCACAAATAGTTACGGCGCGATGGGCGCCGGAGCTTACGAGATCGACGACGGCACCGGACGCATCTGGGTGGCGACGACGCGCGGGGTTCCTTCAAAAGGGTCGCGAATCGGCGCGAAGGGTTATATCCATAACGGCTTCAACTTTGCCGGCCGCAGCTTTGGAACTGTGATGGAGGAAACTGACCGGCGCACCCGAGGAAAATGATGTGCCGTCCTGTAATCCGTGGCTCGCGAGATCGTTAATCATCTGGAGCTGGAGTTCGGCAGCCTGATCAATAGTCTGAAGGAACTGGTCAGTTCCGTTCCGCCTGATCTGCTGTACCGAACTCCACCGGCGGTTAGTGTTGGCGAGAGCATTCTGCGAAGTGCGGCAACCGTGGAGCAGGCGTGCGGTGGGCTGACGGCAAATCTCTGGGACGATCCGTTTGAATGGACGTTGCCCGAGACGCTTTCAAACGCGGATCGGATTAGCGAATACCTTGCAGAAGTCGAGAGTGCATTGAGACGCACGTTCAATGCGATTGTCGACGATGGTGCGTTGAGTAAGTTAGTTTCAGTTCCGTCAGGCGAGCCGGTGCGGTTGATAAGTTTGCTGCTCGGAACGCTTGTCACTGCCGCAGATCACCGCGGCCGCGCGGTGGCAACACTGCGTCGCGTTCAGAGTTCAAGCTTTAGCTTGCCGCCGGAGACAACAGCCTAAAGGCTGAACTCTGAACAAATAGTTTTCCTGTAAACACTGCGCAGGGTTTATTATCTAGCCCGACTTAGCAGCCCGTTGGCGAGGAACAATCCCCATGTTTTGTCCGCAATGCGGTCAGCAACAAGTTAATGGAGTTATCAGGTTCTGCTCTCGTTGCGGCTTTCCGCTGGATAATGTCATCCAGTTGCTGGCGAGTGGCGGCATGCTTCCCACCTATCACACGCCAGACGAACCCAGGCCGATTTCTCCACGACGCAGGGGAGTCAAGCAGGGTGGCGTGTTATTGCTGTCCGGCATCCTGATCGTATCGATCCTGGGGATGTTTGCGAATTTTTCCAATTCAACGTTCCTCGAGATTCTCGCGGCACTGGCAGCCATCATCTGTTTTGTCGGAGGACCGCTCAGGATGTTGTACGCGGGCATCTTTGAAGAAGGCGCGCCGAAACCGATCAGGACATACGGACCACCCATGCCGATGCATATTCCGCAACAACAGTTTGCACCGCACGTACAGGCCCCGGCATTATCACCGCCGCCGGCGCAGCGCATGCCGAGCTGGCGCTCCCGGCCCAACACCGCCGAGCTGGTGAATCCGCCCAGCGTTACTGAAAATACGACTCGCTTGCTCGACAAAGAAGATCGCAACGAACGATAGGTAAGGCTCTGCTTGCCGCTGTCGCTAGCCGAACGATTAATAGAGACAATTCAACGTGAGGGTCCGGTCACGTTCCACGATTGGATGAAGGCGGCGCTCTACGATCCGGCTGGTGGCTACTACCGCAGACCGGATCTGCAACGCTGGGGCAGGGAAGGCGACTATCGTACAAGCCCGGAGCGCAGCGAGCTTTTTGCCGCGACGTTCGCGCGTTATTTCGCGAAGCTCTATGTCGAGTCGCAGCAACCCGAAGACTGGACTATCGTTGAGTGTGGGGCAGGTAATGGGACGTTTGCGGCGGGTGTTCTTCAAGCCCTCCAAGATCGGTTTCCCGATGTCTTTGCAGCGACACGATATGTCGTTTACGACGTGAGTGATGATGCACTGCGGCGCGCGCGCGAACGGCTCGCAGGCTTCGGAGATCGAGTTGAATTCTATTCTGACTTCGAGTTGCTGCCCGCGGTGCGCGGCGTGTTTTTCTCAAACGAGCTGCTCGATGCGTTTCCTGTTCATCGCGTGACGAACGGCCCGGAAGGCTTGTCCGAGCTTTACGTGACGGTCACGTCTGAAGGTAACTTTGCATGGACGCCTGGACCACTATCGACGCCGCGGTTGGCGGAGTTTGTCGGTGAACATTCGCTTGAACTTGCTCCGGGTCAGATCGTCGAGATCAATCTCGAGATAGATGAGTGGTTCGCACGAGTTAAATCAAGAATCCGCGGCGGTTTTGTGATCACGGTTGATTATGGAGCTGAATCCGACGAGCTTTACGATCCGCGGCGTCCTGAAGGAACATTGAGAGGCTTCGCAGGGCACGGCTTCGTCGACGACGTGCTGGCCCAACCCGGTGATCACGACCTCACCACCAGCGTCAATTGGACCCATGTGAAGCGCGCGGGTGAGCGATTAGGATTCGAGCTATTCCATTTCGAATCTCAGGACAAGTTTCTGTTGCGCGCGGGACTCGTGGAAGAACTCGAGCACCGGCTGGCGCGAATGACGACGGAATCGGAAAAGTTAGCTTTGACGACTGGGGCGCGAGAGATGATCCTGCCCACGGGCATGGCGTCGAGTTTTCAAGTTCTCGTGCAGAGGCGAGTGGAGGTTGCGGATGTCGCGTGATTTTGAGCTGGTAGACGTTTCACATACCGTCGAGCATGAAATGATCACCTACAAAGGTCTTCCCGGACCCGTCATCAGCGACTATCTCACGCGCGAGGAGTCGAGAACGCGCTACGCCGAGGGCACGGAGTTTCACATCGGTAAAATCGAGATGGTTGCAAACACCGGAACCTATCTCGACACGCCTTTTCACCGCTATGCACGCGGGAAAGATTTGGCCCACCTGGATCTCTACTCGGTGGCAAATCTTGACGGCATCGTCGTGCGCTGTCTCGAAACGAAAGAGATCACCGAGCAAGCCTTCGAGGGATTGGATCTGAAGGACAAGGCGGTGCTAATCCATACCGGCTGGGACACGCACTGGCGCACTGACGAATACTCGAGCGGCAACCATCCATATCTAACCGAGAGCGCTGCGACTCACCTTGCAAAGAACGCCGCGACCCTCGTCGGGATCGACTCATTCAATATCGACGCGACTCGCGACGGAAGCCGGCCGGCGCATACGGTTTTGCTCGGCCATGACATTCCCGTCGTGGAGCATCTCTGCAATCTTGCCGAGCTTCCCGAACGCGATTTCAAGTTCTTCGCCGTGCCCGTGAAGGTCAGGCAGTTTGGTACTTTTCCTGTACGTGCCTTCGGAATAATTTAGCCGCGGATGATGCCGATCAGAACAGCTCAAACTTGATCGTCAAGTACTTCTTCGGGTTCTGGCGGAAGTCGTAGATCATCTTCACGCCTTCCGAAGATAGTTGGTTGACGTTTGTGTACAGCGCGTCGTCGTTGAGGAGTTTGCCGATTGTGCCTTCGCCGCGTTGAGCGGCGGCGACGAGGTTGTCGATGCGTTCGGCGGTGGTGTTGAAGCGCGCGATTGCGGCGCGTGCGTCGTTGTAGATTTGTTCGTCGCGGATCAGTCTGCCGAGCGTGCCGCGGCCGGCGTTGATCTCGGCGATCATAAGATTGATCTGGTCCACTGAGTTGTCCAACCTGTTAGCCGTACGATTGATGCGGTTGTAAAACTCATCATCCGTGAGCAGCTTGCCGGCAGTTCCGCGGCCCGCGCGCAGGTCGTCTGCAATTCCCCTCAGTTGAACCGCAATGTCATTTGCGTTGTTGTAGAGCGCTGGATCGTTGATGAATCTCCCTGCTGAACCGCGACCCGATCTGACTTCCCTCATCACGTCTTCTGTTTCGCGTATGGTCGCGTTCAAGTTGTTATAGAGCGCTTCATCGGTGAACAGCCGGCCGACCGTTCCTTCGCCGCCCTTAACTTCCTGCACGATGCCGCTGATCTCGTCTGACAACTTGCTCAGCCGCTGGGCCAGGTCAGTTCCGGAGGTCGCGAAGTCGTTCACAGTGTTTGACGAAGATGACGGCAGGGTATCGCCGTCCTTGACGGGTTGGCCCACGGCTGAACCGGGAGTGATGTTGATCAGCATCTCGTTTCCGAGCAGACTGGGCGAGCCTTGTTGAGCCTGTGAATCAGTGCGAATGCGTTCATTCGCAGGACGGCCATCGATCGTGGAGTCGATCGTCAACTGTGCTTCAACGCGCGGCGCGTTGGGAGCAGACGAAGGCTCCAGGAGGACGATCCGCTCCACCTTGCCTACACGCACACCCGCGAGGCGCACTTCCGAACCCTCGCGCAAACCGTTCGCATCGGCGAAAAGCGCTTTCAGGTGCAGCTTGCTCCTGAACGGATTGATATCGCCTGAGGCGTTGAGTATGAGAAAGACCAGCACCCCGATGGTAAGGAGCACAAACAGGCCAACTCGAACCTGGCTGAAACTCACACTCTTTTTCGTTGCAGGCATAGCAGTTAATTAGAAGCCTTTCGGATTGCCAAATTGGCAATCGAAAATCGGAAATAGCTTCTTTCCTTTCTTTAATGTCCTCGCAGAAACTTCTGAATGTACGGATCTTCCGCACGCCGCAGCGCTTCGTCAGTGCCACTGAAGATGATCTTGCCCTGGCGCATCATCATCACTTTGCTGTTGGTGAGACAAAGCCGCTCGCCCTCGCGTTCAAAAACCACCTTGCCGTCTTCGTCAACTACCGCGTACTCGGAACAGATGTAATGCAGATTGTTCATCTCGTGTGTCACAAAGATCGACGACACGTCTTCAAGATCGCGCAACTTCATCGCCAGCTCACAGATCGTTCGGGCGGTCGGCGGATCGAGACCGGCAGTAGGTTCGTCAAACAGGACGATCTTCGGATCGCCGATCAGCGCACGCGCGATTCCGACGCGACGGCGCATACCGCCTGACAACTCGATCGGCATTTTGTCGATCGCATCTTCAAGATTCACGAACCGCAACATGCGTCGCACTTCGGGTTCCACTTCATCCTCGGGCACGCCTTGTTCGTGCAAGCGATAAGCGACGTTGTCGTAAACAGATAGCGAGTCGAAGAGCGCGCCTTCCTGAAACACCATTCCGATATTCTTGCGAACGCGCATCATCCGCTCTTCGCTATAGTTTGTTATGTCTTCGCCATCGACCAGCACCTCGCCGCTGTCCGGTTTGAGCAAACCCAAAACCAGCTTGATGATCGTCGACTTGCCACCGCCGGAGCCGCCCAGGATGATCTTCGTCTCACCTTTCAACACTTTGAAACTCAGGTTGTCGAGGACGACGCGCTCGTCAAAGGAAAGCACGACGTTGCGAAACTCGATTGCGGGAATCGCGCGATCGCGATCGTCAACTTCCTGAAAAGTCGACTCGGCAGCGTTCTCGCTAATTGATGGCGAAGTGGTGTGTATTCCTGCTGACATGTGACTAAGTACTCGTCGGGTTGAACCAGCTAAACAGTGCCTAGAATAACCTGAAGTGCCTTGGCGAGAAAGTAATCGGCAATAATGACGGTGATTGAAGCCATGACAACGGCGCGCGTGGTCGAGCGTCCGACGCCGACAGTTCCGCCTTCAGTGCTGAGCCCCTGCCGGCACGCAATGGTGCCGATGATCAGCGAAAAAACGATTGGCTTGACGATGCCGCCGATGAGGTCGTCGGTCGTGATCGCCTCACGGACTGACGAGAGAAAGACGCTCGAAGAAACCGAGTAAAGTGCTACTGCCGTGACCCAGCCGC
Source organism: Pyrinomonadaceae bacterium (assembly GCA_036280855.1). Classification (GTDB taxonomy): domain Bacteria; phylum Acidobacteriota; class Blastocatellia; order Pyrinomonadales; family Pyrinomonadaceae; genus PSRF01. The sequence goes on from DASUPZ010000459.1 coordinate 11,818, forward strand.
CGAAAATGCCCAGCACGTCGGCGAGCACCGTCAACAAAGGCAAACTGACGAGCAGAGCAAAGATACGCGGAGCGACGAGTTTCCGGATCGGATCGGTGCCAAGCGCGCGCATGGCGTCGATCTGTTGCGAAACGACCATCGAGCCGAGTTCGGCCGAGATTGCAGAACCGACGCGACCCGTAACCATGAGTGCGCACAAAACCGGGCCTAATTCGCGAACGAGTGAGACGGCAACGAGGTATCCGGTCTGCGACTGTGCGCCGTAGGCTTTAAGTGTGGGGAAGGTCTGGACTGTCAGAACGCCGCCGGTGAAAAAGCCTGTAAGAATAATGATGGTCAAAGAACCGACACCAATGGCGTCCATCTGCGCGATGGTTTCTGGAATGTAGCGAGGTCGCTTGAAGATACCGCGAAAAGCACGAGCAGCTAACAGCGTTGTCTCTTGCAGCTCGAGCAGGACGCGCGTAGCGAAGTTCATCGAGAAGGTAAATAGATTTGCGCGTTTAAAGAGCGGCTTATCATGCCACAAAAGAACACAAAAACGCACCTTACACGATCAACTGTAGGATTTTTAACGTGCAATGCCGCGGGAATTGGCACGCAAGCGGAGCCGGCGGAGGGTGGCGAGCTGTTCCGGACGCAGTTCGCGACGGATCTGCAGTTCGGTTTGAATTCTCATGCGCAGTTGCGCTGCCTGGGCGGCGGCGAGGTCGTTTACTCGTTGTTC
>DASUPZ010000460.1:0-9919 GCA_036280855.1 Pyrinomonadaceae bacterium
TCAGGCCGAAGCAGCAAAGCTCGAGGCCCAACTCGCGAACCCAAACTTCGTCATGAGAGCGCCGGCTGAACGCGTGAACGAAACGCGTGCGCGTATCGCGGAGATTGCTCAGCAGTCCGCCCAACTTCAGCAGACAGTCGAGAACCTCCAATGAACTGGATCGACGAAGGCGCGCTTTATTCGCATATCGGCCTCTACCTCCGCGAAGATCTCGGACGTGGCGACATCACAACGCAGTCGATCGTCGTACGCAACACGCGCGCTCGCGCTCGTTTTGTCGCGGGTGAAAACATGATTGTCGCGGGGCTTGAAGCAGCGGAAGAAGTGTTTCTCACACTCGATTCGCAGCAGCAACTCGAAGCATTTGTTTCCGACGGCGAACCTGTCGAAGCCGGCAAGGTGATAGCGCGCATGGTCGGGTTTGCCGACGTGCTGATCTCGGCGGAGCGAGTGGCGCTCAACCTCTTACAGAAGCTTTCCGGCATTGCGACGTTGACAAACAAGTACGTGAACGCAGTTGAAGGCACGGGCGCTCAGATCGCGGACACGCGAGCGACAACTCCCGGCTTGCGTTTGTTGGAAAGATTCGCAGTCGAACTCGGCGGCGGATCCAACAGCAGGTTTGGACTGGATGACGGCGTGGTCGTCACGTCAAACCACCTCTCGATACTCGGCGGCGCTGCGAATGCGGTAAAACTGGCGAAAGAGAAGTTGGGCTACCTGCATAAAATCGTCGCTGAAGTTTCCAATGCAGATGAAGCTGGAGAGGCGATCGAAGCCGGCGCTGATGCAATCGTGATCGAAGGACTCGAACCGGAGCCGTTTGCTCAACTCGCCGCGCGTGCTCGCGAACTTTCGCAAACGGTAACGATTGAATGTGCGGGCAAGATCACGGTGGAGAACGTGCGTAAGTATGCGGAAGCGGGAGCGCAGTTGATTCGCGTCGAAGCATTGACGAACGCCGCGCCCGCGGCTGACATCAGCTTCAGAGTGCAACTTTTCTAAAACGCAAAATGAGCTGGCGAGAAAAGACGCGACGACGACTTGCTCAACGGGCGTTGGAACGTCAGCTCGAATACCAGCAACGCAAGGCGCAGCACGTGCGCGGGCGCGAGGACGAGATCATTCGCGCGATGAAGAGTTCAGCGAAAAGAGTTCGGGAGCTGCTCGAGAGCTTTCAGCCAATCGCGAACGATGCTCGTGTGATTGAAGTCGGCAGCGGTGCGCATGGATTGATCTTCTACTTCGGATCAAGCCGTGGAGTCGGTGTCGATCCACTCGCCGTGAGTTATGGCAGCCTGTTTTCGCAGTGGCAAAGATGCGCTTCGACTGTTGCTGCCGTGGGTGAGTCGCTGCCGTTTCCGGATCGAAGTTTTGATGTAGTGCTTTGCGACAACGTAGTCGATCACGCAGAGTCGCCGTCGCAGATCGTTCGGGAGCTGACGCGGATACTAAAACCCGGCGGTCTGTTGTATTTCACTGTCAACGTTCATCATCCCGTTTACGCGGTTGCAGCCGGCGTACATTCAGGCTGGCGATCGGTCGGTCTGCCGTATGAAGTCGGACCGTTTGCGGATCACACCACGCATCTCACTCTCTCGGCCGCTGAAGAATTATTCAGGGATTTGCCATTCGAGATGCTGAGCGCGAAGAGTAATGTTGACGAAGCGCGGGCGCGTGCACGCAAACAACCCGCTCGACACGCCGGCGATCGACTGAAACGAGTGTTTTTCAAGAATGCGCTTTACGAGGTTGTGGCGCGGCGAAAATAGTTTTGGAACGGGCCAGGGGCTGGGTCGTGCAACCCGAAGCATCCGGGTGCGAGCTTGATGGCATCTCGATAGCGGGTTATCTTTAGGAGCGGTCGTCGAAAGGAGCACCACATGCCTGCCTCGTTTGGACGTTATTTTAAATTCATCGTGGCCACCTGCCTGGTGATTAGCTTCTGCCTGGTCGAAGGCGATGCGCAAACCCGCAGGAAAAAGCGTACTCGACGTGCGACTACACCGGCTCCTGCCCGGCCTGTGATTACCAATCCGCCGATCGCGCCTCCCGCGACTACGCCGGCCGAACCCGCTGAGACCGGCGACGTGAAGATCATCAGCACTGCCGATGGTACGGCGCAGGAACCAACGGAAACAATTCCACCGAAGAAAGAAAACACTGCTACACAGCCTTCCGGCGAGCAGCAGGAGATGCAGCAGACCATCACCACGCTCTCAAATCAAGTCAACAAGCTAAACGATCGATTGGAAAAGATGCAGGAAGACGATCGTTATCAACTCGAGATGGAGCGTCTCACTCGCGCCGAGCAGCGCGCGGAACAGTTGCGTTCACAGTTGATTGATACGCAAGCCAAGATTGCCGACTTTGAATCGAGGATCGAGCAGGTTGAGTTTGCGTTGAGACCGGAAAATATCGAGGCGTCAACGGCTGGTTACGGCAGCACGCGTCCCGAGCAGGCCCGTGAAGCGCGCCGGAAGCAACTCGAGTCTGAGAGAAACAGGCTGCTGGCTCAATTGAAACTGGTGCAGACCAGCAAAATACGTCTGGAGCAAGCGGTTGCTAATGCCGATGCGGAAGTTGATCAGCTACGCGCGAAGCTCGAGCTGCGCCGGCAGCAGATGGATACGGCGCCTGCGGTGATTGAACCGGCGCCGGCGAAGCCGCAGCCACGCAGGCCCGAGTAAAACCGTAACACGGATGTTACGGATTAAAAGCGCGGATTGGGTTTCTCAATTTGAAGTACCTGTGTGCATTGACACAGCTTTCCATGCGCCGCTTTGGTTGATGAAGGTCAGTGTGTAAGTCTCACCACGAACGATAGCAGTGTCACCGTAAATCGAAACGTTCGACGTTTCCGGTTTCGCATACTTCAATCGCCCGCCTCTCAGATCGTCCAACAATTGTTTTTGATTTAACTGCGCGGCGCCGCGCGTCCAGGTGAAAGTCGTGTCAGTCAACGCACTGAGCTTGTTGACGTCCGCGGCTGCGAGTGCCTGGTGAAAAGCTGTTTCGGCTTCCGCCAGCTCACGTTTGCTCTCTTCTTCCGTACGGGGCATTCGCGTCGACTGCCAGTTAACAACTTGCCACTTGCCGTTGCGCTTCACGAACGTGCCGCTATTCAATAGATTCGCGACGTGTTTAGCTCCGGCGATCTCGGTCGTGGAGACGAGCCGAAAGGCAACGACCGCGGTGTCGCCGTACTGTTGAATGCGAATGTCTTCTGCTGTGTAGACGGTTTTCGGATCGTCTGGTTTCGGCGCGGGCGCAGCGCGAACGTCGCGCATGATGTCGGCCTTTGTGACGCGACGACCCGCGGATCGTGTGTAGATCAGATCATCAGCCCAGAAGCGATCGTGTACTGCCGGATCGTTGCGCGAGGCGCCGGCGAGGAAGTCATTCAACAGTTTGGTTAGTTCTGCCGCGTCTGGAGCAACTTGCGCGACGCCGGTGGAGAACGAAAGCAGGATCAGGATCAGAACTGAAGTTAATCTAGTCACGGATTTATTGTTCTTTCTCTGCAACGGTGACGGCCCACCATGAACCGCTGTCTTTTCGCATCGCCGACCAGTACCACGCGGAAACGTCGGTCCAGGTCTCGCCCGAATTGTCGTGGATACGTTCGTACACGCGCAAGCGCTCGTCGCCTTTCGTTGCGGTAAAGCTGGACCACAACGAACCATCCTTGTCGCGATGCAGCGCGAGTGGCTTCACACTGTAACCGATCCCCTGAAAACAGTCAGACGCCGGATGCAGCTTTCGCGTCGCCTCGGTGACCCAGCGAATAACAATCTCGCGCCGGCCATCGGTGAACCGGCCGATCTTACCGGGAAAGTCAGTCGCGAATCGTTGTTCGAGTTCCGTGAGCGGCAACTCCGTCAACGTCTTTCCTTCAAACTGATCCGGCCAGCCGTAGAACACACTCGCAGCCCGTGACGACTGGTCCGAGGGCGCAGTTAAAAACGGCACGAGTGCCGCGATCGCGCACGCAACTATGTAGAGGAGATTGCCGGGCCGCATACATTTCCCTTTCGCAGCATATACATGAGCGAAACGATCCCCGCTGCTTCAAACACAAACGCAACCACGCCGGCGTAATCGTGGCCCCATGAAGGCATGTTCAAAACACCAGCTTCGAGATAGAACAAGGCCACGGCACGAAAGACGTTTCCAAGGACGATCACAATAAACGCGAATGACACCAGCAAAAACGTCTTAATCGCAGGCAGCTCATACAGGCACAACAACACGAACGTTAAGAACATGCCGACCCAGAGCATCTTGATGCCGCTGCACGGCGCGTCGATCCAGATCAACTTGCCGCCCCAGTTCAAACACGTGCCTTCGATTACGACTGCAAACCCGCCGATTCGCAAAATGGGCGCCGTCAATCCCGTAACTACAAGTCGCAACGGATAGCCGCCGAAAAATTGCAGCGTTGGAATGGCCGGCAACGACAGGTAAAACAATCCAAACAGTCCCGCATGGAACGTTCTTCCAAAACGCAGTGAACTCAACGTCGCTGCGAGAGCTGCAAACGCGATGATCGCGCGCGCGAGCGGCGGCAGGAAGAAGTAAGTTGCGGCGTAAACAGCGACGAGCAATGCCGGAACGAGCAGGGAACGCTCGCCGGCCGGCAAAGGCTTCCTGGAAACAAACAGAAACGCGAACGCGGCGACGAAAGCCAGCAAACCCCACGGCTGGTCCCACGAATAAACTGCGCGCGAGACGTACCACTGCCACACGTCCCAGAACGCGAGCAACTGTAGACCAACGATCAACGGGATCCGCTTCATACAGTACATCTGCCGTTTCCGGACCGGCGGTACTTCTGATAAACGACCCAGATCAGGAACAATCCCATTATCAACAGCAGTATCACCATCTCGGGCTCGGGAATCGTCGGCACAGTCCCCGCATCAACGGGTTGCAAACCGGCCGCCTTATACTGTTCGGCAGTTTCCAGCACCACTGCACCACTTACGGGAGTAACAAGCTGATAACGCACGGCGAGCACAGTCGCTGCTTCAGTCAGCGACTCATCTCGCGCGGTTAGAATGCGCGCCACTTCGTCGTTGGCCCATAGTCTGGCGAGGTGATCGGAAGTTTCCGTTGCGAAAGACTGCGGATATTCTTCAACCTTTCCACTGCTCCTCACGAACTCGAAAGTCGGTATGTCGCCGGTGAGCTGTGCGAATAGTTTTTCAAGATCTTTTTTCAGCCGGCTCACGCGCGGCACTCTTCTGACTTCGTGGACGCCGTCGAGATTCTTTTCAATCACGTCCGAGCCGGGTTTGGTTTGCACTGAGTAAAGCAGTGGACCATACGGGCGGCGTTCCCAGCGTATTCTGAGTCCCTCGACTGACCCAAGCTCTAAGAGTTGAGGACTGTGAATCCAGACGATTACGTTATGGCCGGGCTTTTCCGCAGCGAGGTCCCACGCCTTCATTAATGCAGGCGCGTTGTCTGCTCCGCCATCGAACTCGGCCATGCTTAACGCCTCCGCACTCTGCTGACGCCCGGATGCAACCGTGACGCCGTTTGCATACGTTTTGTAACGGCTATTAGTGTCGGCGAAGACCGTCTTCACGTCGAAGGCGACCGGCAAAGTCTTCAGCGCTGCTTGTATGTCCTGTTTGAACTCACGCATCCCCTTTGAGGTGTCAACGACAAGAACGATCCGGTTCAGGTACTTTGGTTTTCGCTCTTCGATTACGTGATGAACGATGTGTCCTGAGCCTTCGAATGGATTGCGACCCCACACCTGTTTGGTTGAATCACGCCCGTGTAACTCGACCGTCGATTTCGGATTTGCAAGCTGTTCGTCTGTGAGCTCACCGCGTAACGCATGAAATGCGGGCACGGGTTGTGCCGGATTCCGAAATCCACCATGGAGCAGCGGGTTTCCTGAAATCAACGTATTCTTCGATTCGATCCACACGGAATGCCGGACGTTGTCGGGAATGCGGAAGTTTCGCTGGTTGAAATGTGGCAGCAGCATCAAAGCGATATTCTTGTCTTCGAGTAACATCGGCACAGTGACACCGATGCGAATCTTCATCAGCCCTCCGTTCGGTTGAACAGGAAAGCATTGGACCATAATGCGATCTCGACCCGCAGTCGTCACTAAAACAGGATCGCGGCGTTGAGTGACAATATTCTGGTAAGCCCGCGTGACCTTCGCTTTGCCTGCAAACGCAGCTTCACGCTCTTCGCCGTTCACCCACAGCGTCAAACGCGAGACGACGGCGCCGGGTGGAAGCTGGATTTCGGTGCGTGCTTCTCTTTGCAATGCTGACTCGTTGCGAAACGACATGGTCCACTGCATATATCCAACGCCACCGTCACCGTCCGCAGAAGCATCAATGTTTGAACTCAGCAGGGACAAGCCGCGCAACTTGGCCCCGACGTCCGCGCTGCCTTGATCCTCGTCGAAGTCGATCTCGTCTTCCGGCAACACCCTCGAACCAGATCTGCGTGGCGGAATGGAAGTGTCGAACGTTTCACCGGTGACGCGATAATAGATTTCCCGCGCTTCCATGGGTGAAACCGGATGTCTCAGAGAGAGTAATAAGCCGATGAAGTCGGTGGGCCAACCGGTGCGGTGGTAACAGTTGAGCAGCATGTAGTTTTCGTTTCCAAACCTGCGTAGAAAACGAATTCCTTCGGCTCTTTCGTTGGGAGATCCGGAAGTGGCCATCTGTAGTCCGTAACGTGTGAGGGTCGCGGGCAATTCAACCACTCCCAACAAACCGACAACGGCCGCTAACCCGATTAGCGCGCCTCTTGTCGTCACTGCGAGACTCTTTTTAGGCGCGCTGGAACCAAGTTCGCTCAGTTGATGCCGCATGACGATGCTTGCAACGAGCGAGAGCAATGGCGCAAGCGGTAGCAGGCCGATACCGAACAGCAGCATCAAAGCGGCAATCGGCAATAACGGAAGATAGAGAAACGAGTAAAACAGTGAAATGCCGATCGTGAGGGCGTTGGCCCAACCGGCGAGAGTGAGCCGGTCTGTCGCGCCGCGACGTATCGTGAACCAGACGTGAAGTTGTGCAAGCGGCACGAAGATCACCATCAGCAGATGCCACGCGGTGGGAATGGGATCAAAAATCGTTTCCGCACAAATGTGAGTGGTGGCTTCGACCGTGATCGAGATAGCGGGCATGATCACGCCCGCAAACAACAGGAATTTTTCGTGCCTCTGAACCCGCCGCTTAGGAACCTGTTCGTACATCGCAAGCCTCCCCGGTTGACTAGTGGGTCGTGACTTTACATCACAAAGTAGTTTATTGCAATGATAATTCTTGAGGTTTTCATCGTCTCAAACTGTACTGTGTTGGGCTCGCTGGCGTAGACTATGGCACCGGAACCAAAGATATGCCAACAATTCCGCAACGCGACGTGTATCGCCTCATAAACGATGCGGGCGACCGCGGCGAACGAGTGGTGGTTGCCACAGTCGCTCATACCCGTGGCTCGACGCCGCAGGAGCGTGGTGCGAAAATGCTGTTCTTCCAAAACGGCGAAACAGCAGGGACTGTCGGCGGCGGGTGTATCGAGGCTGAAGTCTGGGCCGAAGCGCAGACGGCCATGCGATCGGGGAAGTCGCAACTGCACCACTTCTCACTCACGGCCGACGAGGCGAGTGAGGAAGGAATGGTTTGCGGCGGCACGATGGATATCTTTATCGAAGTGATGAACTCCTGAATGACTTATGTCTGAAAGCTTTCTCGCCAACTACAAAGCCAAGCACCAGCATCCGCTGAACAGGCTGACGCATAGCATCGGCATACCGATGATCGTCATCTCGCTGCCGCTTTTCTTTTTCAACTGGCGCTGGGCGCTCCTGCTCTTTATCGTTGGCTGGATACTGCAGTTTGTCGGACACGCGATTGAAGGAAATCAGCCCGCCTTCTTCAGAAATCCCATCTATCTTCTAATTGGTCCCTTATGGCTCATGCGTCGAGCCGCATCACTCGTTGGTTTGAGTAAGCCAAAAGAGTTGAAGTAACAATCCCTTCGGGTTAAATCAGTATCGATGACTGACACAGGCCATCAATCATCTTCGCAATCGATCACGAAGATGGTTGAGCAAGTGCTGGAACGCGGCGAAGTTGCGGTCCTGATCACGAGAGTTAGGGGTCCAGGCGCCGGCGCGAAGCTGCTGGTTCTTCAAGATGGACGGTCGATCGGAAGTCTGGGCGATCCGCAGCTTGACTCGATTGCGAGGAGCCAGGCGGCGGCTTTTCTTGCGTCGCGTGATGAGACGCGGATGTTCAGCGTGAGCGAGTTTGCGCCTGAATTTGCGTTTGCACGCGAGACGTCGTTGTTGTTTGAGCAGATTCAACCTGCGCCACGGCTTATTGTTTGTGGCGCTGGTCACGTCGGCGCGTCACTTGCGAGACTGGCTGCGTTTACCGGTTATGAGACGACGTTGATCGACGATCGCGCGGAGTTTTTGAAACGCGAGCGTTTTCCAGAGGAACAGATCCGGCTTGTTGTTGCTGAGGATTGGGGTTTGGCAGTGCGTGATGCGATCGGGAACGGGCGTGGCGTGTCGGTCGCAGTCGTCACGCGAGGTCACAATGAAGATGAGAAATGCATGCAGGCCGTCGTGCGTGCGAATCCTGATTACGTTGGCCTTATCGGCAGTAAACGACGCACGTCGATCGTCATCGATCGATTGCGCGAGACAGGCGTCACCGAAGACCAACTCAAAAAAATTCATGCGCCTATCGGTTTGGACATCGGCGCAGTAAGTCCCGAAGAAGTTGCCCTTGCAATCATGGGCGAGATCGTTGCGGTAAGACGCGGTGGAAGCGGCGCTCCGCTCTCTGCGTGGCGGCGCGCAAAAAAGTAAACTCTACTCATGCCTATCGAGGTCGCGCCCGCAGTCACTCCCAAATCACCCACTGGCCGTCGCAGTGGAATGTTCCGTGCTCTATCTCATCGCGACTTTCGTTTGTTCTGGGTAGGTGCGTTTCTTTCAAATGTCGGTACGTGGATGCAGGCCGTTGCGCAGGGATGGCTGGTTTTGCAATTGACCAACTCCGCGTTCTGGTTGGGACTCGACGCGTTCATGGCGACTGCGCCCGGTTTTCTGTTCACACTCGTCGGCGGGGTCTTTGCGGATCTAATCGATCGACGTCGACTGTTGCTCTACACGCAGGTCGTCGCCGGAATCACCGCGCTTGCACTCGCTGCTCTGGTTGCGACAAACGTTGTCGATCGCTGGATGGTGCTCGGCTTTTCATTCGTGACGGGATGTTGCATGGCGCTCGCGAGTCCGTCGTACCTCGCGATGACTTACGATCTGGTTGGTCGTGAAGACCTTGCAAACGCCATCGCGCTGAACTCAACCCAGTTTCAACTGTCGCGTGTCGTTGGACCAGCATTGGCGGGCGTGGCGTTTCGACTGTTTGGACTTGCCGGCTGCTTTTTTGCGAACGGACTTTCATTCATCTTTGTAGTCCTGGCGCTGTGGATGGTGCGAATCGAACGCGGTCCAATCGTGCCGGCGCATTCGGTGAAAGACCGGCGTGCTCTCTGGCGCGATCTGATCGAGGGTTTTCGTTACGTTCGCAACCGTCCGCGCGTGTCGGCATTGCTTTTGTTGTCCGCAGTCAATAGTTTATTCGGGGCGCCGTACTTCACCATGGTTCCGATCTACGCGCGCGACATTTTCCACCTGGGCGAAACTGGTCTGGCAATTATGATGGGAACGGCGGGACTCGGGGCTTTTCTCGGTGCGTTGCTGGTGGCTTATCTTGGCGACTTCAGAAGGAAAGGCTGGCTAGTGCTCGGCGGCGCCATCGCGTTTGGCGTATGTATCGTTGGATTTGCGCTTTCATCGCGATTGACGTTTTCGTTGCTGTTTCTCTTCGGGCTGGGTTTCGCCCTCGTGGTTTCGGTT
>DASUPZ010000461.1:0-13842 GCA_036280855.1 Pyrinomonadaceae bacterium
GAAGAAGTCGTCCTCCGCACCCACTCTTTCCCTGCCGAGCACCTGCTCCCAGATTCCACACAGCACTTCTTCGATCGGCGTGCGCGGAGCCTGGTAGTCGCCTGCGTATTCCGCCGTGTCCGGCGGAGGCAGCGCGCGCCGATCCACTTTCCCATTCGGCAGCAGCGGCAACTTCTCCATTCGCACAAACACCGCGGGCACCATGTATTCGGGAAGATGCTCGCGTAGCAGTTGTTTAAGCTCGCCCGTCAGCGACGATGAGGCACCGGCCGCCGCAACCACGTATGCGGCCAGCAGCTTTCGCCCGTCTTCGCGGTCCCAATCGGTCACCACCGCTTGCCGCACGTCGCGGTGGAGCTTCAACGTGGCCTCGATCTCGCCCACCTCAACGCGGAACCCGCGCACCTTCACTTGTCGATCGCTGCGCCCGACGAACTCCAGGCGATGCGCGTCGAAGCGCCGTACGAGGTCGCCGGTTTTGTAGAGACGCCTTCCCGCTTCGTTGCTGAAAGGATTGGGAATGAACCGTTCTGCTGTTTGATCCGGACGATTGAAATAACCGCGCGCCAAGCCTTCGCCGCCGATGTACAGCTCGCCGGCAACGCCGGGCGGAACGGGACGATAATGTTCATCGAGCACGTAAACCTGGACGTTTGCAACCGGACCACCGATAGGCGGAAGCCTGGGCCACTCGCCGGCTGCTCCCTGCAGCCGCCACATCGTCGCGAGGTGCGTTTCCGTCGGCCCGTAATGATTATCCAAATGACAGCCGTCGAGTTTCCGGAACAGGCGCTCGATCGACGGAGTGATCTTCAACTGCTCTCCCGCCGTAATGACCTCACGCAGATCGCGTGGAACGAACCCTTCTGCTTCACTTGCCTCCGCCAGATGCTGCAAAGCAACGAAAGGCAGAAACAATCTCTCGACACGCTGCTCCGTCACTACGCGCAACAAGGCTCCGGCATCGCGACGCGTTTCCTCATCGACCAGCACGAGCGTTGCGCCCGCGCACCAGGTGGAGAACATCTCCTGAACAGAAACGTCGAAATTCAGTGACGCGAATTGCAGCGTTCGTGCAGTCGCGCTACTGCTGCTCAATTGAAATGCGACGAGATTACAGATCGCGCGATGAGGCATCATCACGGCCTTAGGCCGGCCAGTCGATCCTGAAGTGTAGATGACATACGCGAGATTTCCGCTCGTCACGTCACTCGCCGGCCTCGTGTTGTTCTCCGCAGCGATCAGCTCGTTATCAGTGTCGAGACAGATCACGCGCGGGCACTGCGCCGGTATCCGGTTGAGCAAGTGTTGCTCGGTCAACACCCCCGACACATGCGCGTCTTCCAGCATGAACGCAAGACGTTCGTACGGGTATTCAGGATCGAGCGGCAGGTAAGCAGCGCCGGCTTTTAATACTCCCAGTACTGCGATCGCCATTCGCATTGAACGTGCCGTTGCAACAGCGACTACCGATTCCGGTCCAACACCATCACGTCTTAAAAAATGCGCGAGACGATTCGCGGCCTGGTCCAACTCACGATAGGTCAGCCGCTCCTGGCCGCAGATAAGCGCGACTTCGTCCGGAGTTTTCGCTGCCTGTTCGTAAAAGAAATTGTGGATACAACTCGTGCGCGAAAAATCCGCAGCCGTTTGGTTCCATTCAACGACGAGTTGCTGTTCCTCATCTCTCTTCAGCAACGGCAACTCTGAAATGCGGCAATCCGGCTGCTGCACAATTCCGCGGAGCATGGTTTCAAAATGCACCAGCATTCGCCTGATGGTCGATTCATCGAACAGATCCGTGCTGTACTCGAAAACTCCGCCTAACCTTCCGCCAGACTCTTCGAGCGACAACATTAGATCGAACTTCGCAGTGCCCGTGCCTGCATTCAGTTGCTCGATCTTCAATCCTGGAAACTTCGGAGTGCTCCCCGGCAGGTTTTGAAATACAAACAACACGTTGAAAAACGGAGTGTGCCGGGCATCGCGTGCAGGTTGGAACCGCTCCACCAGCATCTCGAACGGCAGGTCCTGATGTGCGTAGGCTCCGAGCGCGACTTCGCGTGCCCGCCCGAGCAGTTTGCGAAACGCCGGATCGCCTGCCAGGTTCGTGCGCATCACGAGTGTGTTGACGAAGAAACCAATCAGGCCTTCGATCTCGCGCCGGCGCCGGTTCGCCAACGGCACTCCGACTGCCACGTCGTGCTGCGCCGTGTAACGTGAGAGCAGAGTTTGAAACGCGGCGAGTAACGTCATGAACAACGTTGCGCCTTCGGCCCGACTCAGGGCCTTCAACCCAACCGTCAGCTCTTCGTCGAGCTCCACTGGAACAAAAGCTCCGCGCAGGCTCCGCACTTTCGGCCGCGGATGGTCCAGCGGTAATTCGAGCACGGGAGACAGGCCATCGAACTGCGTGGCCCAGTAGTCAAACTGTGCGCGGAGCGTTTCTCCGCGCAGCCACTCGCGCTGCCAGGCTGCGTAGTCCGCGTATTGCAAAGGAAGCTCCGGCAGTGGCGCTGCGTCGTGTCCGGTGAAAGCGGCGTAAAGGGTCGTGGCTTCGCGCGCGAGGATCCCGGCGGACCAACCGTCGCTGATGATGTGGTGCATCGTGAACAACAGCAGGTGCTCTTCTGCACGAACGCGCAACAGCGTCGCGCGCAGCAGTGGTCCAACTGACAAGTCGAAGGGGCGCTGCGCTTCAGCGCTGATCAATCGTTGCACTTCGACTTCGTCATGTCCCGACAGATCAACTAATGGGATGGTGATTGCACGCGGTGCTGAAATAATCTGAACCGGATTTCCGTCTACAACCTGGAACGTCGTACGCAACGCTTCATGCCGCCGCACGATTTCGCTCAACGCTCGCTCCAGTGCGGCCACGTCGAGGTGACCTGTCAAACGCAACACGCCGGGTGTGTTGTATAGCGGATTGCCCGGCTCTAACTGATCGAGAAACCAGAGTCGTTGCTGGGCGAACGAGAGTGGCAATGGCCGCTCGCGCGAAATGGGTTGTAGTGGGGGTTCAGTGTGTTTGCCGTCCGGTTTCAGTTGACGTTCTATGAACTCCGCTAATTCCGAGAGTACCGGTGTTTCGAAGAGTCGTGTGAGCGGCAACTCCACCGCAAAAGCTTCTTTCACATGCGAAACGACTTGCGTCGCGAGCAGCGAGTGGCCGCCAAGTTCGAAGAAGTGATCGTCCGCGCCTACCGCGTCTCGGCCAAGCACCTCTTCCCAGATTCCGCACAACGTTTCCTCCACAGGCGTGCGGGGGGGTCGATACTCGACAATTCGCTCAAACTTATCAGGCGCGGGTAACGCGCGGCGGTCGACTTTCCCGCTCGGCAACAGCGGCAACTGCTCCATTCGCACGAACACACTCGGGACCATGTGGCCCGGCAACCGCTCCTTTAGATAACTGCGAAGCTCGCGTGCCATGCTCTCACGTTCATCCGCCGTCACGACATACGCCACCAGTCGCCGCTCGCCCGACGTGTCTTCGCGTCCGGCCACAGCGGCCGCGACCACGTCCGCATGCGCGCACAACACCGCCTCAACTTCACCCAGCTCGACGCGCGCACCAAGCACTTTTAACTGCCCATCGATACGGCCGAGAAATTCGAGCTCTCCTCCGGGCAGTCGACGCACGAGGTCGCCTGTGCGGTACATGCGTGTCCCGGGCTCGTTTCTGAACGGATTCGGCACGAATCGCTCGGCGGTCAGATCCGCGCGCCCTTCGTAACCACGTGCCAGTCCTGCGCCGTCAAGGTGCAACTCTCCCACGACGCCCACCGGCACAAGGTTTAGCCACTCGTCCAAAACGTACGCGCCTGTATTTGCAACCGGTTTCCCGATCGGAATGGTCGCAGTGCTGGTCCAACTTTCGGCTTCCCAGTAAGTGGCGTCTATCGTCGTTTCCGCTGGTCCATATAAATTGCACAAACGCGTGGCAGGAAGTAGTTCAAGACATCGCGCGGCCAGCTCTTTCGACAAAGCCTCACCGCCGCAGAACACCAGCCTCAGAGCTTCACACGAGCTAAAGTCGGGCTCGTCAACCAGCATCCGCAGAAGCGTCGGCACTACCTGGACCACCGTCACGCCATGCTCGATGAGCGTGCGTACGAGGTAACCGCTGTCCTGGTGTCCGCCGTGCCGTGCCATTACTAACCTGGCCCCAACCATCAGCGGCATGTAGAACTCCCACACCGATGCGTCGAAACCGATCGGCGTCTTTTGCAGAAACACATCCGTCCCGGTATATGCGAAAGCGTCGCACATCCAGCGCATGTGATTGCAGAGCGCGGCGTGTGTCACCATCACGCCCTTCGGCCGCCCTGAAGAGCCCGAGGTGTAGATCACGTAAGCGACATTTGCGGAGCTTTGCGGCTTTACGTTTTTGAGTGAACCGGTTTCATCGAAAATGAGTGCGTGGGCCAACGTCTCGCGCGTCAGGACCACACTCGCGTGCGAATCTTCAATCAATAATTTCAGGCGCTGGGAAGGATAAGAAGGATCAAGAGGCACGCATGCGCCGCCGGCTTTCAGCACCGCCAGTAACGCCACCACGAGATCCGCAGAACGTTCGAGCAGTATGCCGACGCGGCCTTCCGGAGGAAGACCGAGACTTCGCAGGTAACGGGCCACACGATTGGCGCGCCGGTCCAGTTCGGCATAGCTCAAACACGCTTCTTCAGACACGACCGCGAGCGCCTCCGGTGTGCGTGTTACCTGCTCTTCGAACAGTTCATGAAGAACCGTCTGCTGCGGATATGCAACGTGAGTGGAGTTGTGCTCTGTAAGTAACGCGCGCTCCTGCGTATCGGTCAAGAGGGGTAGTTCATGACTTCGGCGAGCGGGATCGGCAACGATGGCGAGGAGCAAGGTTTGGTAATGCGCGGCCATACGCTGGATCGTGGCCGCATCGAAGACGCCGTGTTCGTATTGCCAGACGCACGCGAGTTCGTCTGCGTCTTCCGTTATCTCCAGTGCGAGATCGAATTTCGTCGTGTCGCTTGTCGTGTCTTCTACGCGCAAGCGGAGTCCTGGCAGTTCGATTTGTGGTAACGGCGTGTTCTGTAGAGAGAAGAGCACTTGAAACAACGGCGCCTGATTCAGCTCGCGCTCCGGCTGCAACGACTTCACGATGCGCTCGAAGGGCACTTCCTGATGCGCGTATGCCTCCAGACAGACTTCCCGCACGCGGTGCAGCACTTCCAGAAAACTCTGCGGGCCGCTGAGCTCCGTGCGCAGCACGAGTGTGTTCACGAAGACCCCGATCAACGGTTCCAACTCGCGGCTGCCACGGCCCGCGACTGGCGTCCCCACTACTATGTCACGCTCACCGCTCAAGCGCGCGAGCAGCACCTTCCACGCGGCCAGCAACGTCATGAACAACGTCGCTCCTTCGCGCCGTGCCAGCTCGCGCAAGCCTTGCGTCAACTCGTTGCTGACTCTCGCCGTCTCCAGTCCGCCACGATGTTGCGCTACTGCGGTTCGCGCCTGCGCGAGGGGCAACTTCAGCACCGGCAATTCGCCGCGCAGCTGCTCGCGCCAGTACGCCAACTGCTGTTCCAGGCGCTCGCCCTGCAGCCACTCGCGTTGCCACACAGCGTAATCGGCGTAAGTGAGTTCAAGTTCCGGTAGTGGTGACTCTTCCCCATTACGGAAAGCGTCGTAAAGCGCGGCTAACTCCTGGGTCAGCAGCGTCACCGACCAGCCATCAGCCACGATGTGGTGCAGCGTCACGAGTAACAAGTGCCGCTCGTCGGCCAAACGCACGAGTGTAGCTCGCAGTAATGGACCACGCGTCAGGTCAAATGGTTTCGCCGCTTCTTCTCGCGCCAGGGCTTCTGCTTCACGATCTGACGACTGCGACAAATCTACCAGCGGCAACGACACAGACAACGACGGCGAGATCACCTGCGCCGGCCGTCCGCGCTCGGCGCGAAACGTCGTGCGAAGAATTTCGTGCCTGCGAACTATCTCATTGAGACTTCGCTCGAGGGCTACCACGTCGAGGTCACCCTCCAACCACACAGCGCCGGGCATGTTGTAAGCCGCGCCGCCAGGCTCGAGCTGGTCCAGGAACCAGAGCCGTTCCTGGGCAAACGAAAGCGGTATGTCATCCCGTTCCTCACGACGCGGATTCCGCAGATCGTTCTTTAAAATCCGCGTAATCTGTGGCTCAGCTTTCACCGCCTGGGCCAACTCTTCAAGATTCGCGGACTCAAACAGCACGCGCAGCGGAAGCTCGATGCGAAACAGTTGACGTATTCCCGACACGCAACGCATCGCCAGCATCGAATGACCGCCGAGATCGAGGAAGTTGTCGTGAATCCCCACGCGTTCGACGCCGAGAACCTCGCGCCATATTTCCGCCAGGCCCTGCTCCACGGCCGTGCGTGGCGCGACATACTGCGGCGCTGCTCCGTTGCTCGTCATGCCCGGAGCGGGCAACGCGCGGCGGTCCACCTTACCGCCAGGCGTCAACGGCAGTTTTTCAAGCGATACAAACACGCCTGGGATCATGTGCGACGGCAAACTGTCACCGAGATAGCGCCGCAACGCGGGGACATCCGGCAGTTGAACGTCCTGCTCCGGCACGACGTAAGCAACCAGTCGCGCATTGTCATGTGCGTCGCTCCGCACGACGACCACGCACTCCCGCACGGCTTGAAGTTGGACCATCGTGGCTTCGATCTCACCCAGCTCGATCCGGTAACCCGCCACCTTGACCTGATGATCGAGACGACCGAGAAACTCGATGTTTCCATCGGACAAGTGCCGCACCAGATCGCCCGTGCGATAGAGCCGCGCACCGGGCGCAGAACTGTACGGATGCGGGATGAAACGTTCCGCGGTCGTGGACGGATCATTCACGTAACCTCGGCCAACACCGGCGCCGCCGATGAACAACTCTCCCGCGACACTCTGCGGCAGAAGATTCAAATGCTCATCGAGAATCAACAACTCTGCATTGTCACCTGGCTTTCCGATCGGAGGCGCACTGGTCCGGCGCTCGAAGTCGCTCAATCGAAATGCGGAACACGTATCCGTAGCTTCCGTTGGCCCATAGGTGTTTACGATTTCCGCATCCGCGCGCGTAGCCCACTCACGCAAACGCGAGACGTTGATCGGTTCACCGCCGAGAAAGACGTGTTTGAGCGACGAGAGCTTCTGAAAACGTGATCCATCCGCTTCCACCAGCGGGTAAAAAGCGCTCGGCGTGCAATTGACGAATGTGATCTCTTTATCCGAGATCGTCGCCAGAATTTCCGCCGGGTCGTAAACAGACGCTGCACGAAAGTGAAGTTGTCCGCCCACGATCAACGGCGAGAAGATGTCTTTCTGCGTCAGGTCAAAGCTGAACGACGCGATGATTAACACTCGCTCGCGTTCAGTCAGCGCAAACTCTGAGACGAACCAGTTAACGAGGTTGATGAACCCGCCGTGCGTGACTGCCGCGCCCTTGGGACGGCCGGTCGAGCCTGACGTGTAGATGACGTAGATCAGGTTGTCGTCGGAAACGTTCACGGACCTGTTGTCCGGCGACTCACGCAGGATTTCGTCTCGCTCTCGATCGAGACATAAGGCACGCACAGCACCGGGAGTCAATCGATCTTCAAGCAAGCGACTTTCGGTCAACAACACGCGAGCCCCGGAATCGACAAGCATGAAAGCCAGCCGGCTATCGGGATATGCGGGATCGAGTGGCACGTAAGCCGCGCCGGCTTTCAACACCGCGAGCACAGCAACGATCATGTCGATACCCGGCTCGAGGCAGATGCACACTCGCGATTCCGTTTCCACTCCATTGCGTTCGAGGAATCGCGCCAGACGATTCGCGCGTGCATTCAGCTCGGCATAGGTCAACTGCTCAGCACCTGATACGAGCGCGACTCGATCAGGCGTCTTTTGAGCCTGCTCCTCGAAAAGGTAATGAACGGAGCGACCCCGCAACGAGCTCTCGTTTCGTGTGTCGTTCCATTGCGATAGCAGAACAGATCGTTCCCTCGCGGTTACGAGTGGGATGTGCGCAAGCGAGCGCGCCGGACCGGCGGTGAAACCATCAAGGATAGTTTGCACGTGACCGAGCATCCGTTGAATCGCGTCGCCCGCGAAACGATGTGCGTCGTAGAAAATTTCCAACGACAACTCGGATCCGGGCGTCACTACAACCGTGAGCGGATAGTTCGTCTGATCAAACCACCACACATCGCTTGCGCTGATACCGGCGTCACTCCCGAACGCGCGAACATCCAACGGGTAATTCTCAAATACCAACAGGCTTTCAAACAGCGGCACGCCACGCGGCACCGCGCTCAACGCCTGTAGCTCAACCAGCGGACTATGCTCGTATTCACGCGCGAGGACCTGTTCCGCCTGAATCTGTTTCAGCCACGCCACGACGGCCGTTTCAGCCTGCAAGCGAACGCGCACCGGAAGCGTGTTGATGAAAAGACCGACCATCGATTCGACACCCGCGAAACCGGCAGGCCGGCCGGCAACGGTCGCGCCGTAAACGACGTCGCTTTCGCGGCTATAGCAGCTCAGCAACCGTGCCCAGGCGCCTTGAAACAACGTGCTCAGCGTCAACTGGTGCTGCCGCGCAAACGCGCGCAGGCGATCGCTCTCTGCTTGCGAAAGACGTACGCGCAAACGCCTCGTGTCAGCTTCGCGCGCCGGATCGGCGGCCGCATGATCCACTGCCAGGGGCGTCGGCGCCAGAAAGCCATCGAGATACGAACGCCAGAACGCTTTTGCGCGCGCGCCGTCCTGTTGGCCCAACCACGTGATGTAATCGCGAAAGGGGCGAGTAGGCTGCGGTGCTCTGTCCGTGCCGCGACGCAAAGCGTCGTAGTCGTCAAAAATTTCTTCGAGCAGCAGCGCGATGGACCACCCGTCCAACAGCAAGTGATGATGAGTCCAGATGAACCGGTACGACTCGTCGTCAAGTTGCACCAGCTTCAGACGCATCAATGGTGCGACGGCCAGATCGAATCCGCGTCGTCGTTCTTCTTCCAACAGGTCGTTGAGGCGGCTCTCCTGTTCAAGCTTCGGAAGCTCACGCCAGTCATACTGTCTGAGCGGCGCCTCGACGTTGCGGCTGACGCTCTGCAACGGCTCTTCGAGGTTTTCCCAGATGAAGGAGCTACGCAAGATTGCATGGCGCGCAACACCTCGACGCCACGCCACCGTGAAAGCTTCCACGTCGAGCTTGCCCTCGAGCGTGAAACTCAACTGGCCCGTGTAAATCGTCGATCCGGGTGTGTAGACGGTGTGAAAGAGCATCCCCTGCTGCAACGGCGAGAGCGGGTATAAGTCTTCGACATCATCCGGTTCGCTTTGATTGATGATCGCCCGCAACGTCTTCACAAAACGTTCGGCGAGTTTCTCGATCGTTTGGTGCTTGTGGATTGCGGTGCCGTAGATCCAGTCGACCTGCAAACGTTTGTTGCTCACGTACGCGTTGATTTCGAGCAACTGTCCGCGACGCGTGCTCGGATGGCGAGTCTGGCCGCACGATTCGCGCACGAGAGTGAAGAGCGCTGAGTCGTCAAGCATCTGGTCCCACTGGCCCAGGTAGTTGAAACTGATTTCAGGTGCAGGCGAGCGGCGCATTTCCTGCGCCACGTCGTCATCGTCGTTGAGGTAACGCAGGAGCCCGTAGCCGACTCCATGTCGCGGGATGCGCCGTAACTGTTGCTTGACCGACTGCAACGTCTCGACTGGCGACACGCCGGCTTTCGCTTGCAGCAGGATCGGAAACGCGCTGGTAAACCAACCCACTGTTCGCGAGAGATCTACATCGTCGAAGAGATCCTCGCGCCCGTGTCCTTCAAGCTCGATCAGGATTGCTTGTTCGCCGGTCCAATGCGCGATGGCGTCAAGCAAAGCAGTCAAAAGCACATCGTTAACCTGCGTGGTGTAAGCGTGGGCGACGTCGCGCAGCAGCGCCTGGGTCTCGGCGGAATCGAGTGCAATCGTGAGGGTGTGAGTGTCGCCTTCGATGTTGTTTCCGTCATTGAAATCGACCGGCAGCGGCTCGATTTGTTTAGCGGACAACTCAGTCCAGTAAACAAGTTCGCTTCGAGCCTGTTCGGAACGCGCGTACTCGGCGAGCAACTTCGCCCAGCGGGCGAAAGAGGTTGTTTTCGGCGGAAAGCTGACGGCCTCGCCGTGCTGCAATTGCCGGTAAACGCGGCCCAGGTCTTCCAGAAGGATTCGCCACGAGACGCCGTCAACTACCAGATGGTGTGCAGCAATAAACAGACGCTGCGGACGTCCCTCGCCGCATTCTAATAACACTGCGCGCAGCAACGTGCCTGTTGCGAGATCGAGTTGAGCCTGCGTCTCGTCTGTGATCGTCCGAACTCGTTGATCAATCTCGACTGCCTCGTCAGATAAATCGACGATGCAGAACGTCTTTCCGTTTACATCAGCGATGAATTGCCGCCAGCCCTCAGGCGCTTTGACGAACCGCAGGTGTAACGCGTCGTGATGCTCGACGAGGTGTGCAAACGCTCGTTCCAGCAGGCCGGAGTCGAGGCGCTCGCGCGTCTCAAGCATCAGGGCCATGTTCCAGTGATCAGGAAAAGAAAACTGCTGCTCGAAGAACCAACGCTGAATCGGAGTCAACGGCACATCGCCCGTAATCTTCTCGTCTGCGGGGTAATGCGCGCGCGCGATCGACGTGACCGCAGCCAGCGTGGCGGGAGTCGGGTGCTGAAAGATCTGCGTTGGCGATAGTTGTAGTCCTGAGAGACGAGCGCGCGCCGCCACCTGAATGCTGAGAATCGAATCGCCGCCCAGCTCAAAAAAATTATCGTGAATCCCCACGCGCTCCAGCTTGAGAACTTCACCCCACAAATCGCATAGCACACGTTCGACCGCAGTACGTGGTGCGACATAAGCGCGATCCGCACGAACCAGATCCATGGCAGGCGGCGGCAATGCGCGGCGATCGATTTTGCCACTGGGCAAACGCGGCAACGCTGCCACGACCGTGAAGCTCGCCGGAAGCATGTGTTTCGGTAAAAGACCCGTCAAGAAGTTGCGCAACTCAGCCGCCGTCACTGCACGTTCGCTCGCGGTCACAACATAAGCCAGCAATCTCCGCTCGCTATCTGCTTCTCCACCCGCGACGACGGCGACGTCGCGCACGGCTTCGTGCCGTAGCAGCGTGGCCTCTATCTCGGCAGGCTCGATGCGATGGCCGCGAATCTTTACCTGCTGGTCAACGCGTCCGTGAAATTCGATCTGTCCATCGTGCCTGAAGCGCGCCAGATCGCCCGTGCGATAAAGCCGCGCACCGGGCGCGCCAAACGGATCCGGAATGAACTTCTCCGCGGTCAGTGGCGCATTGCCGAGATAGCCGCGACTGATATTCGCACCACCGAGGTACAACTCGCCGCGCGCGCCCGAAGCCAACGGTTGAAGCTGATGGTCCAAAACATACGCCTGAGTATTTGCGATTGGTCGACCAATGGTCACAACTGAGAACCGAGTGAGCTCGCATATCGTTGCGATGACGGTCGCCTCCGTTGGACCGTATGTATTGACCAGACGTACACGTGGGCCAACGTCTCTGCGCCATCGCTCGACTCGTTCAGCCAGCACTTTCTCTCCGCCGATGATGACGAGCTGGAGTTGCTCGGCAGCGGTCCAATCGGCGCTATTCAGATGTGAAACCAGCTCATGCCAGTAAGCAGTCGGCAAGGTGATAACGGTCAGCTTTTTTCCCCGGCACTCGTCCAGAAAGGCCGAAGGTTCTTTCGCGACTCCATCATCTCGCAGCACGAGCGTCGCGCCGGTGGTCAGTGACAAATAGATCTCTTCCGCATGACCGTCGAAGCTGAAAGAGAAAAACTGAAGAATCCGATCCTCGGGCACGACGCCGTACACGTCGTTCGCGGCATTTACGTAGTTTGCCAAAGAGCCGTGTTGGACCATCACGCCTTTCGGCGTTCCGGTTGAGCCCGAGGTGTAAATCACGTATGCGAGGTTGTCGAAGGTTGCGGACGGTGCCGGATCGGCATCGCTCTCGGCGTCAATCGCCGGACCGTCAGCGTCCAGAAGCTGCTCGGTAAGCACGAGTGAAGCGCCACTATCCTCGATCATGAACGCTAAACGCTCTTCCGGATAAGCGGGATCGAGCGGCACGTAAGCGCCGCCTGCCTTGAGCACTCCGAGCACGCACGTCACCATTGCCGCCGAACGCGGAACACAGATGCCGACACGCACTTCCGGTCCGACGCCGCGCGCGCGCAGGTAATTGGCCAACCGGTTTGCGCGTTTGTTCAGCTCGCCATAGCTCAGGGTTTCTGCGCCGGAAGTAATCGCAATCTGAGCGGGCGCGGAGGCCGCACGTTGCGCGAACGATTCATGCACGCAGACGACCGGCGCATAGTTCACGCGCGTGTCGTTCCAGTCGTACAAAACCTGCCGGCGCATTTCGTTCGACAGTAGTGACAGTTCCGACAGGTGGACGCACGGATCGGTCACAATACTGTCGAGCAGGACGCGAAAACTTTCGCTCAGACTTTCGATGGTCGAACGGTCAAACAGATCTGTGTTGTACTCGAACGAAGCGTCGAGTTTGGAATCAACTTCAGTCACCGTTAACGACAGGTCGAACTGCGCGGCACGCTGGTCCAGTGCCAGCGATTCCACGGCCAGACCCCCGAGCTTCAAGGCAACGTCGCCTTTTTGAAACGCAAACATCACCTGAAACAGCGGCGAGCGCGCCGGATCGCGTGCCGGCTGCAACTGCTTGACGAGTAGATCGAACGGATACTCCTGGTGCTCGAAAGCCGCGAGGGTAGTCAGTCGTGTCTCGGCGAGAAACTCCGAGAACGATCTATCGCCTGAAATCTTCGCCCGCAGCGCCAGGGGATTGATGAAGTAGCCTATCGTTTTGGCAAATTCGGCTGACACACGACCTGACGACGGCGACCCTACAAGGAACTCTTCCTGGCTCGTGTACCGGCTCAACAGCACCTGAAAAGCTGAGAGCAGTGTCATGAATAAAGTGGCTTCATGACTCGTGGCCAACTCCTTCAACGCGTTTGTCAATCGTGGGTCGAATCCTGCTGATACTGACGCGCCGCGATGAGTTTGCATCGGAGGACGCGCGCGATCTGTTGGCAGATCGAGCACTGGCAGTTCGCCGGCTAACTGCTGAAGCCAGTAGTTTCTTAAGCGTTCACCCTCGAAAGCAGCGAGCAGATCCGTCTGCCGGCGAACGTAATCTGAATAAGGTGTTGGCGTATCCAGGATCGCGGGCCGGTCTTCGTACAATTGCGCCAGTTCGCGCAACAAAACTTCGAGCGACCAGAAGTCGACGATGATGTGGTGCGCGCTGAGCAACAGCACGTGCTCATGCGCAGCACTCTTGAGCAGACTGGCGCGCAGCAATGGCCCGCTCTCGAGATCGAAACTGGTCCATGCGTCTTCATTCAGATGATTGAACAGTTCATCCTCAGTGAAGCATGTTGCGTCTTCAACGCGTAATAAACTCTCCGCGTGTTCCTGGACGATGCATACGGGCTTGCCGTGCTGGGAAGGAAAGCTCGCACGCAACATCGGATGACGCTGGACCAACCGTCCACACGCATCGCGAAGAGCATTCAGATTCAATTCACCACTGATGCGAGCGGCGAACGCCACGTTATAAGCGGTGCTTTCGGTTGAGACGTGTTGAATAGCCCAAAGCGACTGCTGACCGTGAGACAAAGGACGCTCACCGGTATGGTCCAGGCTTGCAAAACGCGACGGCGTTGCCCTCGCAGGTTGGTCCAAAATCTGGCTCGTGAGCTCCGCAATAGTTGGGTTTCGCAGAAAGCT
>DASUPZ010000462.1:0-8730 GCA_036280855.1 Pyrinomonadaceae bacterium
TATTTTTCACACAGGCCGCTGAGCCACGGAAGGATGTAATTGTCGCGGATTTCGGGATCAGTTTCATCGAGCCCATCGAGCATGAAAAGCACTCGACCGGCTCGCATTTGACGATCGATCCATCCCGCGGGCATTAAGGCGGCACGGTCATGGCTGGTCGTAGCTTTCTCGATAAGAGCCGCTCCCTGAGGGAGATTCTTTGCATCGAGTTGTCTCACGCGAAGAAGTAGCGGGATGGCCTGTCCTCCGCCGGTCACTAACTCCTCCTCAACGTTTCCGAGGCTCAGTTGCAGCCATTCGAATAAAGTTGATTTTCCGCTGCCAGGAACACCAACAATTATGTTTCTCGGCGAGCGCCTTACTTGATCGATCGCGGAGACGCTCTCAGCGTTGGTTTCACCGAACATAGTTTGGAGTTTTTGGGTGTTGCCAAAGATCGCTCGTGCCGCAGTGAGATCCATCAACGCTCCAAAATTTATTTCTCCCTGGTCCTCGCTGTTTTTTTCAGGCCGAACTATAACCGTGGGCATCACGAACAGTTCCCGAAGATCGATGTTGAGGTTCGTCGTCATCCTTACCGTACCTGCTTCGACACGGTAGAACCGTTGCAGCAGGTGATCGCGATAGGTGAGTTCATATCGTTCATCCGCGGCGTCCTGTCCGGCACTCACTAGCGTTTGTAGTCCTTCGGTGATTTGATTGAGCTGGCTCACAATGCGACGCGGCATCTCGTACGTGCTCGAGAAGCTGAGCTTCTGCCATTCCACCATTACCGGTCCAACGAGCATCAGCACCTGTATGGTTTGGTGCAGCGCTACACGGTACACGGCACTCGATTCCGTTTTGCTGACAGCAGCTGGGCACGGATGCTCAACAAGAAATTCTTCGACGAGTGCTTCGGGTGTTCGATTTGGGTTTCCAATGTCTTCGAGGCTGACGAAAGCAGAAATGGATTTAAACCCGCGCAAGATCTGGTTCACCTGTCGAGCTGTCAGTTGTTCGCTGTGGAAGAAACGAGTCAGGGCCTGTGAAGCCGCGCCGGCAGCTTCCTGCACTTGTCGCGCAACGGCATCTCGCCTAAGCCGATCTTTGATCTTCGGGCGAAACGGCTCGGTGAAAATGCGTTCGAACAGCTGGTAGTGAAAATCAATGACTTGTTCGTCAACTGAGGACATGAGGGACTATTGTTGTTATCGACCGAAAGCTACGTCGCCGAAGGACCTGAGGTAATAGAACGTGCTGACTAATAAACCCGTATGTCTCGCGTTGTCAATCGGATTATGTAACGGCCTGCTGTTTAAATTGAAAATTTCGTAGCTTGACAGGCTTGAGGATGAGTAGATAATGCACTCATGGAGAAAACCAAAAACACCAAAACACAGTCAAGGAGTGAGCGCCCTCGCCGCGCCCAACTCACGAGAGAAGAAGTTTTGAAAAGAATGAAAGAGTTCTCCAAACGAAAGGAGCAGTTCCTTGCCGCTGCTCGAGCGAGTAAGAGTTGAAGTCTACATCCCTGATCCTCAACTGTCCGAATACGAAAATTTAGTAGACGTACTGGCGAACGAGTTCACTTATGCGTTCGGTGGTTGCAGCATCGTTCGAGGCATAGAGGGAAACTATCTTTCGATCCGCGGCGATCGGATTCCGGATCGAATCAGCGTCATCTACACCGACGTTCCGATAGCCTTGTCGACGGATTTCGCTGTCGTCGCCGCGTATTCGCGAAACCTGAAGGAGGCTGTAGTGGAGGCGTTGTCAGAGGAAGCGGTTATGATCTCCATCGAACAGGTTTACCACTTTGTTTAAGATCACTGACTTATGTGCGCGGAATAACGAGGTACATGAGCAAGGTGAACGCGGCCGCGACGCCGGCGACGATTCCGACTCCTTTGGCGACGTTGATTCCTACTTTCGCTGCTGTCAGACCGTTCTTGCCCTTTAGTTCGGTAACCTGCGAATAAGTCACAGTGACGGGTGCCTGAGTCTTTTCCTCAATGATCATGAAGTCGTCGTCTGTGACTTCCCGAATCGAACCCTTGAATTCCCTCCCATCGTTGAGTTTGACCTTGACGCGCGCTTCCCGACCAGTGCCTAGCTTCTTCACGTTTGCTTTAATCTTTTCGATTCGACGCGCCTCTTTGTCGTCCTGCGAACGTGCATAAACAACGCTATCCCTACGTTGAACAACAAAACGACGAGTGCGAATGACAGAATTTTCTTGAGCATAACTTTTCCCCTTGAAGTGAATGCTCGTTGCTTGCGCAACCCGGATACCAGAGATCGTTTAGAGTTCAAGCTTTAGCTTGTCTGGAGAAAAACGCAGCCTAAAGGCTGAACTCTGAACTAGTGCTTTGAGACTTTGCATGACTATCGACGGATATTTCTTGCGCTGTGGATGAAGATCTTCAAAGTAGACGACAACGCTATCGCCGGCACTGGTGGGCGTGGATGGGTCTGTGTGCGGCACTCGCAATCCATGTTGTTGATGAGGCGCTGACGGATTTTCTCGGCGTTTATAATCCGGCGGTGATCGGCGTTCGCGAGCGATACCCGTCGCTACCGCTGCCGACCTTCAGTTTCGAGATGTGGATTGCGCTGCTGATTTTCGCCGTCGTGGCGCTCACCGCTGCGTCGTACTTCGTGTGGAAAGGACGCTGGGCCATGCGCCCGATTTCGTACGTGTTCGCGATTGTGATGCTGTTGAATGGGTTGCTCCACATTGCGTGGGCGGTTTACACGTGGAAGCTGATGCCGGGCGTGTACTCGTCGCCGTTGTTGCTGGTTGCTTCGATTGCATTGATTGTCTGCACACGCGCTCACCGATGATTGGACCAAAGCGGTGACAAGTCACCGCACTCCAAGGAGGTGTTAAATTTACCGAACTCGGATAAAATGGAGGCCCAACGATTTCGACGTTCGCCAACATCCACCCACGGAGTAAAAGTTATGAAGCAGAAGAGCTTCTTTAGACTTGCCATCGTCGCACTTTGCCTCATCATTCAACTTTCTGCGAGTGAGAGTGTCTACTCGCAGGGCCGTGGCGCCGTCACGCCTGAAGTCATCGCGCGGCGAAATGCGATCGAGAGCGAACTGCAGTCCATCGCGATCGTCGAACGCAAAATGATGATCCCCATGCGCGACGGAGTGCGGATCGCAACCGACGTCTATCGCCCGAAAGACACATCGAAGAAGTATCCCGCGATCTTTGTGCGCACGCCTTATAACTTCAACTACTGGGATGTTCGCAACGGCGCACCCCGCGATCTTTCGAGTGAACTCGAGGCGGTCAAGCGCGGTTACGCGTACGTGCAGATGAACGAACGCGGCCGCTTCTTCTCAGAAGGTAACTACGACATTCTCGGTCCACCACTCAACGACGGCGTCGATGAATTTGCATGGATCTCAAAACAACCGTGGTCCAACGGCAAAGTCGGCACGATCGGATGCTCCTCGACGGCTGAATGGCAACTGGCTGTTGCGGCGCAGGGGCCTCCGGCGTTTACGACGATGATCGCCCAGGGCTTCGGCGCAGGTGTCGGACGCGTGGCTCCTTACTTTGAACAGGGCAACTGGTATCGAGGCGGCGCCGTCCAGATGCTGTTCATCGCCTGGCTCTACGGCCAGCAGAACCAGGTGCGTCCAATGTTTCCGCCTAACACGACACAGGAAGAACTGGTTCGCGCCGCGAAAGCTTTTGATCTTGCACCGCAATTGCCGCAAGTCGACTGGTCCAAAGCGCTGCGCCACCTGCCCACGCAAGACATCATGGAAGCAGCAGGTGGACCACGCGGCATCTTCGCGGATCGCATGCCGGTCGATACAGGCGGCAGGATCATTCAACGCGACCCAAACGATACGGCGTGGTACAAGGGCGGGCTCTGGCACGACAGCATGAGGATCAACATCCCGGGATTCTGGTTTATGTCGTGGTATGACGTGTCGGTTGGACCAAACCTCGCCGCTTTCAATCACGTGAGGAAGACGGCGTCTCCTGAGATCGCCAATCAACAGTATGCCGTGATCGCGCCGACACTTCATTGCGCGTTCAAGCGTGCGACTGAAAATACGGTCGTTGGCGAGCGCAGCCTGGGTGATGCGCGTTTGAACTACGATGAGTTGACCTACGGCTGGTTTGATCACTTCCTCAAAGGCGAGAACAACGGACTTCTCGAAAAGATGCCCCGCGTGCGTTACTTCACGATGGGTATCAACAAGTGGCAGTCGTCCGACACCTGGCCGCCGCGCGGAGCTGAGTCGATGAGCCTGTTTCTTTCCAGCGGCGGCAAAGCAAATACGCTCGACGGCGACGGCGTGCTGGTCCAGGCGGCCCCCGCAACGGATAACGCAGACAGGTTTGAGTACGATCCTATGAACCCTGTGCCTTCACACGGCGGTAACGTTTGCTGCACTGGAAACGCGATCACCGCCGGCTCTTTCGACCAACGCAAGATCGAGGCGCGACCGGATGTTCTGGTTTACAGCACCGAGCCGCTGAAAGAAGGCGTCGAAGTCAGTGGTCCAATCGAGGTCACGCTGTATGTTTCGAGCGATGCGAAGGACACGGATTTCACGGTGAAGCTGATCGACGTCTATCCCGACGGGCGTGCGTACAACCTCGACGAAACGATTCAACGCATGCGTTATCGCGACGGCTACGACAAGCCCAATGTCTGGATGCAGGCAGGCAAGGTTTACAAAGTCACGTTGTCACCACTGACGACGAGTAATTACTTCGAAGCCGGACATCGAATCCGGATCGAAATCTCGAGCAGCAACTTTCCACGGTTCGATCGCAACCTTAACACCGGCGGTAGGAACTACGACGAATCCAAAGGCGTTATCGCGCGTAACGCGGTGCATCATTCGCGGCAATACCCATCAGAGGTGAAGCTTACAGTGGTGAGAAAATCGGTCACTACTAGTCGCACAAACTAGTAGACAGGATTCGCACGATGAGCAGGATTTACATGTTAATCCTGTTCATCGTGTAATCCTGTCAAGCCGGACGGAACAATTTCGTCACGGGGCCAGTATAGTGCCCTATGAACAAGCTAAGAGTGTGGCCCGGCATCGTTGCTGTCGTGCTGTTGTTTACATTTCGTTTCGGCGTGAAAGCGATTGTGCCCGGAATCCAGGGGTTTGGATACGCAATCATGGGCTCACTGGCCCTGGCCCTGGTGGTGATCGTGTGGTGGACATTCTTCAGCCGCTCGGCCTGGGTGGAACGGCTTGGCGGAATCGCCTTGATCGCAGCCGCACTCGGCGGAACATGGCTACTAAAACACGATTCCATGTCGCTGCCGTGGTTGTTCGCTTACGCGATTCCCTTACTGTTCCTCGCATTCGTCACCTGGGCAGTTGCCACACGAAAACTTCCCAATCGAGTTCGTCGCGCAACGATGGTGGCGACGGTTGTAGTCGCATGCGGCGCATGGTTGCTGCTCAGGCAGAACGGCATCAACGGCGATCACAACGCAGAGTTCGGCTGGCGCTGGGCGGCAAGTCCAGAAGAACGACTCCTGGCTCAAGCTTCGAGCGAACCAGCAACAACCACAGCGCCCGTAGCAGCGCCTTCCGTGGCGCCGGTCACCAGCGAGACAACAGCTTCGCCTTCAGCATCACCCGCAACAGAAACCGCTAAAAACCCGACAACACCCGCATCAAAAGCCGAAGCTGAGTGGCCCGGTTTCCGTGGACCACGTCGCGACGGTGTCGTTCGCGGTGTGCGTATAAAGACTGACTGGTCCAGTTCCCCTCCTGCACAAATCTGGCGTCGCCCGGTTGGTCCAGGCTGGTCGTCTTTCGCTGTCAGCGGCGATCTCTTTTACACGCAGGAGCAACGTGGTGACGACGAAGTAGTCTCCTGCTACAAAGCAAGCACGGGACAACCCGTGTGGTCGCATCGTGATAAAGCGCGCTTCTTTGAGTCGAACGCCGGCGCGGGGCCGCGCGGAACGCCGACACTCAGCAACGGCCACGTCTACACCTTTGGAGCAACCGGAATCCTCAACGCCCTCGATGCAAGTAACGGTAAAGTTCTCTGGTCTCGCAACGCCGCATCTGAGACCAACACCAAACTTCCCTTCTGGGGTTTCTCGGGTTCGCCGCTCGTGATTGGCGACGTTGTGATCGTTGCTGCTTCGGGCCAACTCGTAGCCTATGACGCTGCAAGCGGCAATCGCCGGTGGGTTGGCCCATCGGTCGGCGGAAGCTACAGTTCGCCGCATCTTGCTTCGCTCGACGGCGTTTCACAGGTATTACTCATGAGCGACGCCGGCGTTACAAGCATAGCCCCCGCGGACGGCAAACAGATCTGGGATCATCAGTGGTCGAGTAACAGCATCGTGCAACCCGCGGTAAGCGCCGGCGGCGAGATCCTGATTACAAGCCAGGAAAACGGCACTCGCAGCATCGCAGTCACGCGTGGTTCAGGTGGATGGACCGTCAAAGAGCGATGGACCTCGAATGGTCTCAAACCTTACTTCAACGATTTCGTGATTCACAAAGGTCATGCGTACGGGTTCGACGGGCGCATTCTTTCGTGCATCGATCTCAAAGACGGTCAACGCAAGTGGAAAGGCGGGCGTTACGGCAACGGCCAACTGGTGCTCTTGCCGGATCAGGACCTGCTGCTCGTGCTTTCAGAAGAAGGTGAACTCGCCCTCGCCGCCGCCACACCCGACCAGTTCACGGAGATTGCGAAGGTCCAGGCGATCCAGGGGAAGACGTGGAACCATCCCGTGCTGGTCGGCGATATCCTTCTGGTCCGCAACGCCGAAGAAATGGCGGCCTTTCGTCTGTCTCGGGCTGACTGACCCAGCAACTGCTACTAAACAGTAGCCGCGAATTTACGCGAAACCACAGATCAGAAAAACCATTTCTGATCCGTGTTCATTTGCGTGTATCCGCGGCTTATTTATTCTCTGACAGGATTAGACCATGATTTTCATGTTCATCCCGACAGACTGCGTGTAAGATGCGCGCTATGAAACCCGAAGAACTCAACATGCGCGCTATGAAACCACGGGAACTCACTATACGCGGCCTGATTCTGGGCGCGCTCATCACAACGGTCTTTACCGCGGCCAACGTTTACCTGGGCCTGCGCGTGGGCCTGACCTTCGCATCCTCGATACCCGCCGCAGTAATCTCGATGGCGATATTGAGCTTCGTGAAAGACTCGTCGATCCTCGAAAACAATATCGTCCAGACCGTCGCATCCGCCGCCGGTACACTCTCTGCGATCATATTCGTTCTGCCTGGATTGGTGATCGTGGGCTGGTGGGTCGGGTTCCCGTTCTGGGAATCGTTTTTCATTTGCGTGAGTGGCGGCGTGCTTGGCGTGTTATTCACGATCCCTTTGCGACGCGCACTCGTAACCAACTCCGATCTGCCGTATCCGGAAGGTGTCGCAGCGGCTGAGGTATTGAGAGTCGGCTCCGGCGCGCGCGGCGAAACAAAAGACGAGACTGGCGAAGCACGAGAAGGACTCACTGCGATTATGCTCGGTGCCGTCGCCTCTGCGGGCCTTGCTATTCTGACAGCCACTCGCCTCCTTGCCGGCGAGCTTGCGGGCTTCTTCCGTGTCGGCGGCGCAGCCTCGAGTGGTTACAACATCGCATTCTCGCTCGCGCTCGTGGGCGCGGGGCATCTGGTGGGTTTATCCGTCGGTCTGGCGATGTTGACTGGTCTCATCATCGCGTGGGCCATTGCAGTTCCCATTCTGACGTCGATGCAGCCTCCCGCGGCGGGTGCGGATCTTGCCGCACACACGCTCGGGATCTGGCGCACGCAAGTACGGTTCATCGGGGCCGGCGCAATCGCAGTTGCGGCCATCTACACCCTCGCGAGACTGGCGAAACCAGTCGTTGGCGGACTGGTTACGACGCTTGCAGCGTCGCGTAGTCGCGAAGTGCCGGACGATCGCGATCGAGACCTCTCAGGAACGTGGATTGTCGCGCTTACGATCGTCTGTCTGCTCATCAGCGCCTGGCTGGCGTACAGGTTTGCGAGCTCGAGCGTGCTTGCGCCAAACGCGCTTACGTTAACACTCATCGCCGTGCCGTTTGTGCTGATTGGCGGGTTTCTGATCGCCGGTATCTGCGGTTACATGGCGGGCTTGATCGGCGCTTCGAACAGTCCGATTTCCGGCGTTGGAATTCTGTCGATCGTGGTGTTCTCGTCATTGCTGATACTGGCCGTCGCGGCAACCGCTGGAACGAGTCCGGCGCTCGTCGCTTTCGCACTTTACATTACAGCCATCGTCTTCGCGTGCGCGACGATCTCCAACGACAACTTGCAGGATTTAAAAACAGGCCAACTGGTCGGCGCTTCGCCGATGCGCCAGCAGGTCGCTTTGATCGTCGGCGTGATTGCAGGCGCCGCAGTGATTCCGTTTGTGCTGAACCTGCTAGCGCGTGCGTATGGCTTCGCGGGTGCTGCGAACGTCGGTGTCGTTGCGCCCGATCCGCTGCCGGCGCCGCAAGCGACACTCATCTCCGCGCTTGCCCTGGGCGTGATAGGCGGCACTCTCGAATGGACGATGATCGGTATCGGCGCGCTCGTCGGTGTTGGTCTGATTTTGTTAGACACACTGATGCAGGCGATGAACAAGATTCGTATTCCGCCACTGGCAGTCGGTATCGGTATTTATCTTCCGATGTCGGCAACCTTTGCCGTCGTTATCGGTGCAGCGCTCTCTTACTGGTACGACCGTCGTACTCGTAACTC
>DASUPZ010000463.1:0-3514 GCA_036280855.1 Pyrinomonadaceae bacterium
TGTGGCTTCTCTGCAACCCACCTGGGCCGGCGTTCACATGAACATGGGCGTTGCGTACAAGCGCTCGGGCGACTTGCAGTCGGCAATTAAGTCGTACACTCAGGCCATTTCGATCGAGCCGTCAAACGACAAAGCTCAATACGCCCTCGGGTTGTTGTTGCAGGACGTCGGAAATCACAAGGAAGCTTTGGCTGCGCTGAAGCGGGTAATCGAATTGAAACCCGGTTGGGCAGAAGCGCACTACTCGCTCGGCAGATCCTACAGAGACCTTGGTGACAGAGAAAACTATCTCGCGTCGTTGAAGCAGGCGAATAGTCTCAAGCCGGGGGACCTTACGATTCTCGAGGAACTCGGTCACGCTTTTCGTGCAAACTCCAAGTTTAAAGAAGCGATCGATCCGTTGAAGAAAGTGGCGTCCGCTCAGCCGAATGAAGTCGAGACTCTGTACCTGCTTGGCAATACGCAGCTGATGGCGATGAAGTACGACGACGCGATTGAGACGTTAAGCAAGGTGCTCGTGTTGCAGCCCGATCATGCGGAAGCACGTGAAAGACTGCGCGTGTCGTCTGCGCGAAAGAATCTGCTACCGCAGTTGGCTTTGGTAAAGCAGAAGGTTTTGGAGGACCCGCAGAACGCGCGGGGTCACGCTAAGTTGGGAGAGTTTTATAACGCGTTGGCAATGTTTGCGGAGTCGGAGCAGGCCTACCTCAGGGCAATCGAGCTGGAGCCGAAAAACGCTGTCTACGCAGTTGGGCTGTGTGTCGCTTATACGGAGTGGGGGAAGGTGGACCAGGCGGTCGAGTGTTATGAGAAGGCCGCGAAGGTCAAACAGCATCACGTGTTGTACTGGAGCCTCGGTGGGTTATACGAAAAGCAGGGGAAGTTTGAAGAAGCAGCGGCGGTGTATCGGAAGTCGTTGGAGTTGAAGCCTGAGTTTACTTTTGCGCTTTACGGGCTTGGCTATGCGTATATGAAGCTGGGCAAGCACCAGGAAGCGATTCAGCCGTTACAGAAGCTGCTGGAGATCGAGCCGAAGCACGTCTACGGGAATCACGCACTCGGCATGGCCTACGCGCGGCTGGGAAACAAGCTTGCCGCGATGCAGCAGTATCACATTCTGCAAACGATCGACCCCCGCGTCGCCGCAGATTTGCTGACCGCGATTCCGAAGTGAGCCACGAAAAGGCACAAGAGGCACAAAAACAGTTTAGGCTGCGGTTCTCTTGCTGTCAGGCCTTTCGTTCACGGGCCTCAGCGACAAACTACGCCGAAGGCGTTCGCTAATTACAGCCCCGCGGTTGGAGCGTCAGCGGCAACCCTGGGATCAGAAGATCAAAATAGTCAGTGAATGGTCGCATTTTTGAATTATTTCCTTTCAGATCTTGCTCATCTTGAAAATCCTGTAAATCCTGTCCCAGGTTTGACAGGATTAACACGATTCACAGGATTTACATAATTCAAACCGCGGGTTTGAGCACGCTGACGAGTTTTGACGTGTCGATATTCCCGCCGGAGACAATGCAGACGACTTTCCCCGTACCGGCTCCGCCGGCGAGGGCACAGGCGACGGGGCAGGCGCCCGCGCCTTCGGCGATGATGTGGTTGTGTTGGACCATGAGGCGAAGGGCGCCGGCTACAGAAGACAGATCAGCGACGAGCGCGTTATCAATAAGAGCGCGGGCGCGCTCGAACATCTGCGGGAACACCGCTTTTGCGCCAATGCCGTCGACCCACGATGGTTGATATTCAACCTGTGTGGGAACGCCGGAAGACAGAGACGCCGCGAGTGGTGCGGCGGTAGAAACTTCAGCCGTGTAGATCCTGCACGACGGCCGCAACTCCCGCATCGCAGAAGCAATGCCACACGTCAGTCCACCACCACCCCACGGAATCACAACCGCATCCACATCCGGCAGATCTTCCATGATCTCCAGTGCAATCGTCCCATTCCCCGCCATCACGTCCGCATCATCAAACGAGTGAATGAACGTACCAGCGACACCAGGAAACGATCGCTCTTCAAACGCTCTCCACCACTCGTCAAACGAAACCTTGATCACACGCCCGCCAAGCCGTTCGATCGCATTGATCTTCGTCTCAGGCGCAGTCGCGGGAGCGATCACAGTGCACGG
Source organism: Pyrinomonadaceae bacterium (assembly GCA_036280855.1). Classification (GTDB taxonomy): domain Bacteria; phylum Acidobacteriota; class Blastocatellia; order Pyrinomonadales; family Pyrinomonadaceae; genus PSRF01. The sequence continues at coordinate 2,133 of DASUPZ010000463.1, forward strand.
AATACCAAGCCGGCGCGCACACCACGCAACACCCTGGGCCATGTTACCGGCCGATGCAGTCACCACTCCACGCTCGAGCTGCTCCGGCGACAACCTCGCGATCGCATTCGCCGCCCCGCGGATCTTGAACGAGCCAATAGGCTGCAGGTTCTCCAGCTTCAAATAGATCTCCGCCGGCGCCGAATCAACATTCAACCGCACAAGCGGCGTGCGAATCACGTCGTTCGAAATTATGCGCCGCGCATCCTGAATTTTGGATAGTGAGATCATGGAATCGGGCAGCTTACAACGATTAAGGCCCTTTCGTCACAACGTTATTGACTTTCACCACAGGCGCGAGTAAAAACACTGCCAACCTGCAAACCCATTCACAGGAGAAACTACAATGAAATCCCTTGTCACCACTCTCGCCCTGGTTGTCCTTTTTTCTGCAACCGCGACGGCCCAAACCACGTGGGAACCCGAATTACAACTGAAACTCAAAGCCGTCGGCGCGCCGCGAGTTTCTCCTGACGGTACGAAACTCGTCTACACAGTCAACGAAGCAGTAATGGCTCCTGACAAGAGCGAGTTTGTGACCCAGATCTGGCTGGCGACAACCGACACCAAACGTCAAACCCAGCTCACGTTCGGCGATAAATCATCAACCAACCCGAAGTGGTCGCCGGATGGAAACTGGATCGCCTTCGTCTCGAATCGCAAAGACAACCGAAACCAACTCTACCTGCTGAACCTGAACGGCGGCGAAGCTGAACCGCTGACCGAAGGCAAGAGCGCCGTCGGGAATTTCGAATGGGCACCTGACGGTCGTTCCATCGCCTTCACGATGACGGATCCGAAGACTGAAGAGGAAGAGAAGAACGACAAGGGTAAAAACGATTTTCGCTGGGTCGATGAAAACGTAAAGATGTCGCGTCTCTACGTGCTCCCGGTTCAGAAAGACGCAAACGGCAAACGCGAACCGCGCAAACTCACCACCGAAAACTACAGCGTCGACGGCTTCGATTGGTCCACTGACAGCGCGCGCATTGCTTTCAGTCACGTTAAGTCGCCCGTCGCGAACTTCTGGCCTACGGCCGATGTTTCCATCGTCGAAGTGGCGAGCGGAAAGACCACCGTATTTGCTAACACCAACGCCGCCGAGTTTGCCCCTGTTTACTCTCCCGACGGCAAGTCGATCGCGATCCTCGTAAGCGACGATCCACCGCGCTGGGCACAGGCCGGACTGATCAAGATCTTTCCAAGCAACGGAGGCCAGCCAAAAGCCCTCGCTGCTACGTACGACGGCCAACCTTCAATCGCCGGATGGTCAGCGGACGGCAAACACATCTATTTCAGCGAAGCCAAAGGAACCGGAACTCAGATCTATTCACTCGACGTCG
>DASUPZ010000464.1:0-9816 GCA_036280855.1 Pyrinomonadaceae bacterium
CGCGCAAGCAGTCGGAACAATCAAGCAAGGCAACGCCGCAGGCACCTTCCTGATCTCCGAGATACGCACGTCGGGACCGGGCGGTGAAGGCGACGACTTTGTCGAGGTTTACAACAACAGCGACACGCCGCTGACGATTGCAGCCAGCGACGCGTCCGCCGGTTACGGATTGTTCAAGATGGGAGCTGACTGCAATGCAGCGCCAGTCCTCATCGGCACAATCCCGAACGGCACAGTCATCCCGGCGCGCGGGCACTTCCTGTTCGTTGGTTCCGCTTACAGTCTCGGCAATTACGGCGGCACGGGAGCGGCGGCCGGCGATCTAACGATGTCGGAAGATCTCGAGAGCGATGCTAACGTCGGCATATTCAATACGTCGTTCGTAGCAAGTCTCTCGTCTGTAACGCGGCTGGATGCAGTTGGCTTCGGTTCAAACACCGGCGGCGTCTGCGACCTGTTGCGTGAAGGACCTACCTTGCCACCGCTCAGCGGCAGCGTGCTTCAGCACAGTTACGTTCGTGACGAGTGTGGCAAGAAAGGTAACCCGGCGATGTTTGGTGCATGCCCAACCGGAGGTATGGTGAAGGATTCCAACGTCAACAACGACGACTTCATCTTCGTCGATACGACTGGAACCAGCACACCTGCCGGACAACGACTGGGAGCACCAGGCCCGCAGAACATCAACAACCCGATCGTGCGCAACAACACGATGACCACATTGCTGATCGACTCGAACTTCGGTGCGCCGGCGCCGCCCAACAGGGTGCGCGATCTGACACCGGGAGATCCGAGCTTTGCAGCGAACGGAACGCTGTCGGTCAGGCGCCGCTTCGTGAACAACACGGGTGGTAACGTGACGCGGTTGCGGTTCCGCATCGTGGATATCAGCTCGTTGTCGGTACCGGGAGGAATCGCGGATATGAGAGCGCTGACTTCCGCCAATATCACCGTCAACGGTGTGACTGACGCCGGAACGTGTCTCGCTTCGAATGGTGTAGCTACGACGCCTTGCTCGGTAACCATCCTGGGCACGACGTTGGAGCAGCCACCGACGCAGGCAATCGGCGGTGCTCACAACAGCACGATGAGCGCGGGAACGATCACCCTTGCAACGCCGCTGGCTCCGGGAGCGAGCATCAACCTGCAATTCCTGCTGGGAGTGCAGCAGACCGGCTCATTCAAGTTCTTCTTCAATATCGAGGCCTTACCGTAAGCGTAAAAACGGGCCGCGGATAAACACGGATCGATCCGTGTAATCCGCGGCCCGGTTTTTAGCCTTTGACTGTGAGTGGCTGGGGCTCCCGGTCCGGTTGGCGTCCGCCCCGTGCGGAATCGCCCATGACCATTGGTGGTGGGTTCGCAACGAGCACTTCAAGGGCAGCGTCAATCACTTCTGCAATTCCCGACACAAAGACGATCTGCAAGTCGTTCTTCACGTCTTCCGGAATATCATCCACGTCCGCTTCGTTACGACTCGGCAGGATGATCCGCTTGATGCCGGCTCGATGCGCCGCGAGCACTTTCTCCTTCACGCCGCCGATCGGAAACACCAGGCCTGACAACGTGATCTCGCCGGTCATCGCCGTGTCAGGTCTAACTCGACGACCCGTGTACAACGATGCGAGTGCGGAAGTGATCGTCACACCCGCACTTGGTCCATCTTTCGGAATCGCCCCGGCAGGCACGTGCAGGTGAACGCCGAACTCCTTGAAGATCTCCGGCTCGATACCAAACTCAGCCGCATGTGACCACAGGTACGACTGCGCCGCGCGTGCCGACTCCTGCATCACCTCGCCGAGTTGACCGGTGATCGTTAGTCCACGGCCACCCGGAAGCAGCGTCGCTTCGATAAACAGAACTTCACCGCCCATCTCGGTCCACGCCATACCGGTTGCAACACCCGCAGGCAATTCTTTGCGCGCCTGCTCAGGATAGAACCGCGGTGGTCCAAGATACTCGCGAACGTCAGCCGCAGTAACCGTCACGCTTTCAGCTTCAGCCTGTGCAATCTTCAATGCGACTTTGCGCGCGACGCTGCCGATGTTTCTTTCCAACTGTCGCACGCCTGCTTCGCGTGTGTAGCGCGCTGCGATCAGTTCGACTGTGTCGTCGGCGATCGTCAGTTGCGCGGTGTTCAATCCGTTTTCCAACGTCTGGCGTGGGATCAGGTAACGGCGCGCGATCTGGAGCTTCTCGCGATCGCTGTAACCCGCCAGTGGAATGATCTCCATGCGATCGCGAAGGGGAGCGGGAATTGGCCCAAGCTGGTTTGCGGTCGCGATAAAAAAGATCTTCGAGAGATCAAACGGCAGATCGAGATAGTGATCGCGAAACGTGTTGTTCTGTTGCGGATCGAGAATCTCGAGCAGCGCCGCCGCCGGATCGCCGCGGTAGTCGTTGCCGAGTTTGTCGATCTCGTCGAGCATCAGCACCGGATTGTTCACTCCGGCGCGCCGGATCGACTGGATGATGCGGCCCGGCATGGCGCCGATGTACGTGCGCCGGTGTCCGCGCAGCTCAGCTTCATCGCGCACCCCGCCGAGCGACATTCTTTCAAACTGCCGTCCCAACGCACGCGCGATGGATCTGCCGAGCGAGGTCTTGCCAACGCCCGGAGGACCAACAAACAAAAGTATCGGACTCTTCGTGTCAGGACGAAGTTTGATAACGGCAAGAAACTCGAGAATTCGTTCTTTGACGTCTTCGAGTCCGTAGTGATCTTCGTCGAGTATGCGCCGTGCTTCTGCGAGCTCCAGTTTATCTTCAGACGACTTCAGCCACGGCAGCTCGAGAATAAACTCGAGATACGTGCGAATGACGTGATAGTCAGGCGCCGCGGGAGGAAGTCGCTGCAGTCGCTTCAACTCGCGATCTGCTTCGGCGCGAACTTCTTCTGGAAGTTCTGCCTTTTCGAGTCGCTCGCGCAGCAACTCCGTTTCGGCGGCTTCGCCCGTTTCATCTTCGCCAAGCTCTTTTTGGATCGCGCGCATCTGCTGTCGCAGCACGTAATCGCGCTGGGCCTTGTCCATTTCAGTTTGCGCTTCGGAAGCGATCTTCGAACGCAGTTGCAGGATCTCGACTTCGCGCGCGAGGTTGGTGTGGGCCAGCCGGACCAGCTCGTCGGCAGTGTCTGCTTCGAGCATCTTCTGCTCTTCTTCGACGCCGAGGTTGAGAATCGATCCGAGGAAATACGACAGCCGCACTGCATCCACTGAACCAAGCACGGCGATGCGAACTTCAGGCGGCACGTTCGGCAGCAGCGCCAACGCTTCCTGAATCATCTGCTGCAAGTTGCGTTTTACTGCTTCAACTTCTTCCGCATCGACAATGCGCGGCTCGGGCATGATCTCCACGGTGGCGCGCAGAAACGGATCTTCCTGTTTCCACTCGATGATCCGGATTCGCTCCGTGCCCTGCGCGACGATTCGCATTCCATTCTCGATGCGCTCCATCCGCTTGATCATCACGAGCGTGCCGACTTCATAGAGATCGCCCGACTTTGCGTCAGTGTCGTCTGAACGATCCGGACGAACAGTGATGCAACCCAGCAGCTTTTCTTCAGTTGCGAGTGCTGCTTCCACGGCCGCGACGGAACGTGGCCTGCCGATGCCGAGGGGCACTACAGTCTCGGGAAACAGAGTGAGGTTTTGCAGGGCCAGAATAGCGACCTCGAAGCGTTGTGGTCTTTGCTGTGCGTTCTCAGTAGGTTCCGCCATAACTTCAACCTTGCTCACTCTGCACGTTGATGATCAAAAATCCATCGCTGTAGTTGTGGGCTATCGAGGCGCCCTCGATTCGCGTTGGAAACATGATCGATTTTTCGAAACGGCTATAAGTGATTTCCATCTGCTGGTAAACGAAACCTTCGCGATAGTGTGTGTCTTTCCGGCAGCCGCGGATACTGAGAGTCGAGTCGCGCAATTCGATCTCGAGCTCATCGGAACAGATCCCGGCGAGGTCGACTTTGATGACCCAGCCCTCGTCGCAACGATAAACATCCGCCGCCGGATTCCACAGCCGGCCAGACGGTACCACCCGCCGATCCCCCCGGATCAGCGAGAAATCACGATTCGTGTTTCGCATAGCAGAGAGAATAAGGGAAAAGAGGGCCACAGATCTACACGGATAAACGCCGATCTGCGTTATCCGTGTAAATCAGCGGCTAAAAATTAACCAAAAAGGCGATTCCAGAACGACGATCCTTTCGAGATTTCCTCGATCGCATCCGCCAGCTCGCGGTCTTGTCGAGTCTCGACTGCAACATCGGCCATCGAAACCATTCCGACCAGGTAACCGTTCTCGTTACACGCTGGAATACGGCGTACCTGCTTGTCACCCATTTTCTGGATCACGTCGACGACACGATCGTTCGGCCCTGCCGTATGAACGTCAACGCTCATGACGTCTTCGGCACGAACGCTTGCGCAGTCTTTGTTCTCGGCAACACAACGTATGACGATGTCGCGGTCTGTGATTAGTCCAATGAGTTTGCCGCGCACGTAGTTGCGGCCTTCATATCTGCGCTCGGATTCATCAGTTCTGCCGTTGCCAGCATAAGGCGAGTCATACTCAACTACCGGAATCACCCCTGTGTCTTCCTGTTTCATCATCCGCGCAACTTCCACGATGGTTGTGTCGCGTGTGGCTACCACGAGATCGCGAGTCATGATGTCACGAACGCGCAGGCGAGATCGCTCCCCGTGCTCTCGGGATCTGCCGGTGGAAAGATCTCCGCGTATGTCGTAAAGGGAACTGCGTCTGCCCTCATCAAAACGCTCGCGATAATCACCGTAGCGGGGTTCGTCCTGATCGTATTCGGCTCGTTCGCCAAATCTGCCGCGCTCGGCGCCGCCCATTCTGCCGCGGTCCTGCCACATACCACCGCCACCGCCGTAATCAGATTCATGCCGCCGTTCAGTCTCGAACTGACGTCGGGTCCTGAAAGGTTCATCGTGAGCGCCGAAGTTTTCGCGTCTCAGGCGATCTTCGCGCTGATAGTAGTCCCTTTCATCATCCTCGTTTCTGTATCTGGCCATTTTTCCCTCCTCACCAGGAACTTATTTGTCGAGCCTGTTAACAGCCGACTTTTCGCATTGGGGGCTTCGGGGGAAAAGGGGATTAGCCACAAAAGGCACAAACGGCACAGATGCACAAACGAATTTCACCTGTGCCTTTTGTGCTTCTTTGCGGCCTCATTCTGTGACGGTTGTGCCTTTTTGCGACTCAATTCGGTTCCACCTCCGCAACCACTTGCACTCGCGAAGTGATGTCGAGCGTTCCGATCTCTATCGGGGTCTGAATTTGCGCTCCCATACCAGCCGCAGCTCTTGCAGTCGCAAAGTCGACGGTGGAATACGGCATTGGTGGCCGCATAAAAAATCCTTCTTCCTGCACTTCAATGATTCGCGCTACGCGCCCGCCCAGCGCTTGTGCAATCACCTGTGCTTTGCTCATCGCTTCGCGCGTGGCTTCATTCAGTGCGCGATCGCGCGCCTGGCGGTCCTGCCGGAGGGTGAACATGATTCCGGCGACTTCGTTTGAGCCAGCTTGTGCGGCGGCGTCGAGCACGTTGCCTACTTTGTTCAACTCACTCAGCGTGACAGTTACACTGTTTCGCACCTCGAAGCCGGTGATTACGGCCGGCTGGCCTTCTCTGTACTGTCGTTGCGGTTGCACGTTGTAGCCACTCGTTTTGACTTCAGCATTCGCTCCCGCTGCTGCTTTCACTGCACGAACAACTGCTTCGGTCTTCGTCGCGTTTTCCTGTTGTGCTTCAAGTGCGCTTTTGTTTTGAGTAACAACTGAGATCGCGACGATCGCGGTGTCGGGTTGAGCCTGGACGGTCGAATCGCCGGTGATCATCACGCGCGTGGTCCGGCGGTCGTCCCGGCCAGCCGTCGCGGCCTGCTGCTCCACCGGTTTCATCGATTTCGCCTCGAACGGAGTGCCTTCCATATACATGGTCATTACGTCTTTCGTCTCGCCGATCGCCTCGACGTTGGCCGACTCCTTAAACCAGGCGTTGCCCTGATAGTTGCGCGCGTTTAGAACGAGGTATTTAGTCTCGCTGGAAACGATCAGCCAGCCGCCGGCCTCGACCGTTTTTTGTAGTTTTCCGCGAACGGTGATCTCTTTTGCGTGGAGGACGTTTGCGGTTCCGAGAACAAGGGCAAAGATGCCCGTGATCAGTAGTAGTCGCTTCATAAGCTCTCCTCTTCTGGTCCTAGAATCTCACAGCCTTGAGAGAGTGGAAACTGGCCGCGAAGAGTAAGAACGCGCGATAGATGAAAACTTGCCTGCGACTTGTGGTTCTGGTTCCTCAAAACGTGTTTTGTTACCATCCAGCAATGCAATCATTCGATACTGACACAGACGACACCCCGCCCTCGTCCCGTCGCGCCCAAAGTTTAGTTGTGGGCGAACTTGACGATTTGCGCCCAGGCACCTGCGTCAGATTTGAGCTGCCCGGCGGCGAAGAGCTAGCCGTGTTCAACGTGGATGGCGAATTCTATGCCATCGAGAATTCATGTCCGCACAAGGGCGCGCCGCTGTCGGAAGGAACGGTTTGCGGGCACGTGGTTGAGTGTGGATTACACGGGTGGCAGTTTGATGTACGAACGGGGGAATGCTTGACGGTGCGGGAGCGGATCGGGAGCTATGGGGTGAGGGTTGAAGATGGCTTGGTCGTGGTCGAGGTAAATCCAGCCGCGGATGACGCGGATGTTAAATCCCGATTTTAAATCCGGATTTAAATCCGTGTCATCCGTCGTTTCCGATGGCTTCGACGGGGCAGCAGCTCATCGCTTCATCACACATCGCCTTTTCTTCCTCACTCTGCGGTTGCTTATAGACGAATGAGTAGCTGTTCTCATCCGAGCGCGTGAAATTGTCCGGCGCGGTATCGCGGCACACGTCGCAGTCTATGCACGACGTGTCCACGTAATACGAACCACAAACGTTCTCTTTTACTTTATCGTTTTTGTCAGGCACGCCTAATCTGCGGCTCAGGGATGTGTCATCTCTTCCGGGATGACCAGCCGGTCAAACTCTTCACCCGTTAAAAGACCAAGCTCGATGGCCGATTGGCGCAAGCTGATCTTCTGCTTGTGAGCGTTCTTTGCAACCTTGGCGGCGTTGTCGTAACCGATGTGAGGGTTCAGGGCGGTAACAAGCATCAGGGAGTTTCGTAAATGCTCGTCAATCTGTGCACGGTTGAGCTCGATGCCTTCAATGCAAAACTCGACAAAACTATGAATCGAGTCGTGCAGGAGCCGCACCGAGTGAAGAAAGTTGTGAATCATCACGGGCTTGAAAACGTTCAACTCGAAATGGCCCTGCGCTCCGCCGAAGCTCGTTGCGAGATCGTTTCCAAACACCTGCACTGCGACCATCGTGATCGCTTCGCTCTGCGTCGGATTAACTTTGCCCGGCATGATCGACGATCCCGGCTCGTTTTCCGGCAGGACCAGCTCACCCAAACCACAGCGTGGTCCGGATGCGAGCCAGCGAACGTCATTGGCAATCTTCATCAGCGAACCCGCAAGCGTCTTCAGTGCACCACTCGCAAACACAAGCTCGTCATGCGCTGACAGTGCGGCAAACTTGTTCGGGTGTGAGCGAAACGGCAGACCCGTGAGTTCCGCGATCTTCCTCGCCGCGCGCTCTCCGAATTCCGGATGTGAATTCAGACCTGTGCCGACGGCCGTGCCTCCGACTGCGAGATCGAGCAAACCCGGCATCGCCGCCTGCATGCGATCGATATCTCGCGCAACGAGGCTTGCCCAGCCACCCATCTCCTGATCGACCGTCAACGGCGTTGCGTCCTGAAGGTGAGTTCTGCCGATCTTAACCACTCCGGCAAACTGCTGCGCCTTCGCATCAATCGCGTCGTGCAATTCCTTAACACGCGGGATCAGTTTGTTTAACTGCTCCGCGGCTGCGATGTACATCGCCGTTGGAAACGTATCATTTGACGACTGCGACATGTTCACGTCGTCGTTAGGATGGATCGGAATCTTGGTGCCGACTACGCCGCCCGCGATCTCGATCGCGCGATTGGAGATCACTTCGTTGGCGTTCATGTTGGTTTGCGTGCCGCTCCCCGTTTGCCAGACGCGAAGCGGGAAGTGAGCGTCGAGCTTGCCCTCGATGACTTCGTCGCAAGCCTGCGCGATCAACTGTGCCTTTTCGGGATCGAGTTTGCCGAGGTCGACGTTCACGTGTGCGCAGGCTTTCTTCAGAATGCCAAACGCGCGGATCATCTCGCGCGGCATGCGATCCTCGCCGATATTGAAGTGATGAAGAGACCGTTGAGTTTGCGCGCCCCAGTAGCGATCTGAGGGGACCTCAACCGGACCCATCGTGTCGGTTTCTATTCGGATTTTCGCGGATTGTTCAGGGGATAATTGAGCCACGAACGGATCTTGCCACAAAAAAGCGCAAAAAGCACAAACGAATATTCGCCTGTGCTTTTGCGCGTTTTGGATAGGTCGTATAGGTCCTATAGGACCTATTTTTTAGCGGCTGATTTTATCGCCGATGTCTTCAATCGCCTCGCCTACCTTGCGACGGGCTTTGCCGAAGCCTTCTTCGACCTTGCCCCCTGCATTTTCGGCGCGACCTTCAGCTTCAAGATCACGATTGTCGGTCACTTCGCCGACGGTTTCCTTGACCTTGCCTTTAGCCTGATCCCATTTTCCTTCCATCTCATCTCTGTTTGGTAAACCCATATCTTAACCCTCCTTTATTTGTAACCCGTTTACTCAGTCCGAACGTGCTCGCCTCCAAGCTCACCCATCAAGTCTTCGAGGCGTTCAACTTCCTCATCTGTCCGTGCTTCCACGCCGATGAGGATTCCACCACCCTTGATTCCCGCTTCGTAAACCTTTGCGCGATATTCCGGAATTCCCGCGCCGATCAAAGCTCCGATAAGTCCGCCTGTCGCACCACCGGCGCCTGCTCCGGCGAGTGCTGCCGCGATTGGACCCGCGATGACCAGATTGATTCCCGGCAGGAACAACGTTGTTCCCACTGCCGCGATTGCCGCAAGAACTGCACCCACAGCGCCACCGACAGCGCTGCCGATTCCGAGTCCATCGGCTGCGTGAGTACGTGTTTGGAGAGCAAATTCTTTGGAGCGAGTAGCGTCAGACATGAGCACGCTGATATCGTCCCGAGTAAAACCCCGCTTCATGATCGCATCGACTGCTGACTCAGCCGAGATCTTGCTCTTAAAAAGTCCTGTTACTAACTTTGCCTTCGTCGCCATACAACCCTCCCCCAACAAACAGTCTCTGGCGGAGGTAACGGCAACAGGCGTGCCGATGGAAAGCCTTAAATTTGTGGGGGAAATCCAGCGGAGTGAGTGATTATCCGGTCAGGGCTGTTTTGGTTTAGTACGGAAGAATTTTAGCCGCGGATTTTCGCGAATGAACACAGATGAAGAATTTTTTATCTGCGTTTATTCGTGTAAATCCGCGGCTGGTTTCACAATTTGTCGATTTTGGCCGCGAGGATGAAATCGCTTTCCGTCAATCCATCGATCTTGTGCGTCCAGATCGAGATCTCCGCGTACCCCCAGCCGAAGCAGAAAACCGGATGATGACCCTGCTCCTCTGCCAGGTTCCCAACGCGATTCACAAACGTCTGCGCTTCAATGAAGTTTGAAAACTTATAACTCTTTTTCAAATGATGATCATTAACCACTTCCCACCCGTCGAGTTCCTGGTGGAACTAGCCAATCTCTTCTCGCACCAGCGGCGGTACGCCACAGCGACACGGAACGCACTCTTTACTCGATAATCCCCTCATAAG
>DASUPZ010000465.1:0-7264 GCA_036280855.1 Pyrinomonadaceae bacterium
AAATTCCCAATTCTCAAACCCCTTGATGCCCCTCACGAAGAGGAATGGGCATTATAGGGACAAAAATCTACTTGTCAATACCCATGGTGCCTAACAACCAAAATTTTTTGCTTGTGTGAGGCCCCACGTTTTCAAAGGCGAGGAGTTAGATGCTTTCAAACCCCTCAAGTTGCCTGCGTGACTCCCGCGTTTTCATCTCGCGTGCGTCACTTTTCAAAAGCCAGAGTTAGATGCACATCAGGCAGTCGGGTTGTCTAATTTTGAATAATAACTTCCCGAGTGACAGGCTCTGCAAAAAACACTTCCATCATCTGTTTTAACTTCTCTGCCGTCGTTGATTCCCTCTTCACATACAGAACAGATCTCACGTGAACGCGGACTGCCTGGCAGATCGATGTCTCTTAAACTAACACCGACGACTTCTGTTTTGAATAACTCATCGTCGGTCGCTTCCGAGTACGCGCGGAACTGACGCTCACGCTTGTTTGCAATGTCAGAGTAACGTTCGTCGGCGAGCGCTCTCGAACTCTCGAGCGCTACGATACGCACCGCGCGGTTCTCTTCTGTGTTCAGGAACGTTGCTGCTACTTTGCCGTAGTCGACGTACTTCAGACTCCGCGTTCCGAGCCGCACCCCCGCGACTGCGCTGATCGCATCGGTCATGCAGCGATCGATTTCTACCCACACGATGAGCTTCTTACGATCTTTGCCGCGCGGATCGTCGATGCCAATCGAACTGCAGCCGAGTAGCGCCATGCGTGCGCCGAGCAACTGTCCCGCACACATGTGTCCGTGCAGGCGCTCGCATTCTTTGAGCAAAACATCGAGCGATTCCATTCGCTTAGCCCTTTCAGTCAGTTCATAAGTTCAGAGTTCAACCTTCAGGTTGTGTTTCTCACAACAAGCTAAAGCTTGAACTCTGAACTTTGAAGGAGGTTCGTAGATGGTCGATCAGTGCGGGGAGATTTGAGGGGGTGAACGTTGGGAGATCGGATGAAGGCGAGCAAGCCGTGGTGTCCGAAAAGTAGATGCTCGTAGCCTTTGCCAAAGCCTCGCGTGCGGTGCTCTTGATCTTGTCACTACCCGATCGGACCATCACGAAATGATCGGTATCCACAAACTGCGAAAAACTGTTCCCCTCAATAAACACACCGCGCGACTTCACACGTGCGAGCGCCTCTTTGATTCCCTTTTCAATCTGGTTGTCAGTTGCAATCAACCAGTGAACGTTTGACGCTCCCGCATCCCAGTACCGCGCCGTATCCTTCCCCGCGTCGTAAGTCGCTTCACGTCCTGAACGCACCAACGGTTCTTCACTCAAAAGATGACTGACACAACACGCATGCGGATCCTTGCCACACGAACGATAGTGACCGCGAGTCGTCTTGATTGCCTCCCAACCAGGAAACGCACGCAGCAATTCACACATCAGCGTGGTCTTCCCAACATTGGAAGTAAAACCGCCCACACCGATGACTACTGGCTGGTCCAACTTACCTCCTGCGCCTGCCCTTCGGCACAATATTCGGCGCATTCACTCTTAAAACGCCACGCACATCCTTGTACAAACTGAACTTGACCTCGTTGACAGGCCCGCCCACTTCTTCCTGCAAACGCGCCGTGAACGTCTTGTTATCACCCTGTCCTTCGACTCTCACCGGCAGATAACCCTTGAGATCCGGACTGCGATACGCCGTGTAATGCTCCTGGTTACGTTTGTCATAACCAAGCACGTAGATGCGATCGAAGTCAGGCTCATCAAGCGTATGCGGCTGATTTGAGCTGCTCTTTTCGAGTATCAACCAGCTCCCCGGCTTTCCATCACGACCCGCGTCCCTATCCGTCGAGCTTTTTTCTTTGCCATCGCCGTCGAGACGTTGCCACGCCACAAACTCTCGCCCGGTGCGATAGAAGATGATGTCGCTCGGGACGGCGAGTTCTACCTGTTTGCCGTAAATCCAACCTGCGGGCGCCGGCGAGGCAACGGCATCGAGCCGGACCTTGTACCAAAGCTCGTTGGCTTCGTCCTCTTCCTTCTTCTCCTCGTCCGTTTGTCCTGGTCTCGCGCCGCCTTGCTGCGCGCTGCCGGCTTTGGGCGCAACGTCGCTCTCAATCGTTTCAGAAGCCTTCGGCTTGGGCACACGTTTCCAGCCGATGATCTCGAAGCTCGATCCGCTGTCGAGCCGCATCATGATGTTTTCGTTGCCGCTGCGGTCGGGTGAGAGTCGAAGATTCGAACTCGCACGAAGCTGTCCCATCGCCTGTGCAGGAACGTCCTGATCTTCCTTAGCTAACTTCTTCGACTCGTCCAGCACCTCTTCCGGCATTACGTTGCGTGCTTCAATCCAACCTTCAGTCGAATCTTCGTCACGCGCTTTGACGCGCAGCCATCGCTCTTTTCGCGTGTTGTCACTCGGATCGAGAACGTCGGTCGATTCGAGTATTTCGATGACGTCGCCGCGGTTGACCTGTAGAAGATCGGCCGCAACCACTGCGGTTGAGCTGCGAATCTGAGCGCGGCGCGCGACGATGACGCCTGAGGTATTTCTACTGGCGAGCGTCTGACAGCCGACCGACAGCAACAGCAGAAAGAAAATGACGATGGCGTTGCTAACTCTCATTCGTATGTCCTGAATCAATTTCGATAACCCAGCGATCGAAGTAGCCTTTTCTGATCGGGGTTGAGCTCGCTCGCAACTCGTAGCTGCGAGCTCTGGCCGCTTGCATTGAGATGCAGCCCGAAAGCCGGAAGAACCCGCTCCAGCTCGAGTTCACCGCCAGTTTCAATGTACGACTTCGCAAAGTCTTTCGTTGCGGGCGAGGAACCCAGCCAGGCAATTATAGCTTCATTTCCCTGCTGACCGTCAGCGACTCCACCGTTAAAGAGGTCACGATAACGCTGTGCGAGCGTTGTTTTGCCGCCGGTTTCTTTCCGGATTGTCAGGTCGTAGAGAAATGCGACCAGCATCCCTTTGTCGTAAACAAGCGAACCGGGACTCGTCCAACGTCTCTCAGAGGCTTCGATTAGTGAGTGCTTGTCGGCGAACGAGAGGTAAGAATCGTAAACACGGGCGAGCGTATCGAGAAACTCTTTGAAGTTTATGATCTTCAACTCGAGTGCCGTGCGCAAAGCGATATACAAGGTGAAACCTTCGAAGAACCAGTCGTAGTCGCCTTGCAACCTCAGTGAGTTTGGGACCCAGAGATGGAGCAGTTCGTGCGTGAAGATGACTCCGAGCTGGCCGAACCAGTTGGGAATGGGCGCAGCCGGATCCATGAGCAGCACGACGGTGGAGCCTCTTGTTTCAGCTCTCCACTTCGTGCTTCCGACAGTCACCGGCAGCGGAGCCATGAAGATCGCGGATTTATTTGGTAGTTTGAATCCGATGAGCGCGTGGTAGTGATTTAAAACGCGGCTTGCAGCTTTGATAGCTTCGGCGTCCTTGAATGGCCAGGCTCCGCTGATGACGGTGTCGAGATTCATTCCATTGACGCTCTTCGACGTTTTTCGGAGTGAGCGTCCGATGATGAAGACTGCTTTCTCGGGTGCCGCGACTCGATAATGACCGTTCATGCCGGGCGTGATTGAAGATTCAACAGCCCAATCCGCGGGTAATCGGAACACAACACTCACGCTTTCAAAATCAATCGGAAGCAAATCCGCGAACATCAACAATCCGCGTTCATCCGCGATCCAGCTTGTGTGGGAAACATCGCGCAGAGTGGGTTGTGAGAGTCTGACGTTATAACTGATCCGCGTCGCGTCGAGCGCTGACCGATACTCGCCCGTGACAATCTTTTTCAGCTGCGGATCCTCGCCTGAGTTTGAGAATGCCTGAAAGTTCTCGACGCGTTCGGCGATACCGAGAACGCCCGCGTATGCATTTCGAAACGACCACGAGCGCATCGGCGATGATTCCGCCTCCACCCTCGCTTCGCCTGCCGGCAGGACTGAGATTGTGACGCGAGTACTCTCGTTTGCGTGTGCCCCATTTGCAGCAACACAAAGCACGACGATTATGAGTCCCAGCTTCACTTTGACAGGATTTACAGGATTTTCAGGATTAACAGGAATCGAGCGAATCATGGTCATCCTGTAATCTTGTGATACAATTTTTCGCGCTCCCTGAATCTAACACATCCAACAATGACCGGCATGTTGACGTTGAAGCGCTGGATTGGGTTTGCCCTGGTGGTCTTCATTCTCTACGGCACGACCGTAGAGGCTGCGCACCGCCATGGCCGCATCCTGCCCACCAGCGGTGCGGATTCAGTCGCGAACTCGGAGCACACCAGCTCGCCCGCAAGCGGCATAACAAGCTGCGGCGACTGTCTCATCTGCCAGTTACATCAGAACTTCAACACCACGCCAGTTGCTATCCGGCTCGTCGATCCGCCCGTCTCAGTAATCTCAAAATTTATTACTGAACTGCCGCGCGACGTCTTTTCACAGGCAATCGGAGTCGTCTCAGGCCGCGCTCCTCCTTTTCTCTCCTAACAAATCGCTAACGCGGGATCTTCCCGGCCAGACGCTTCTTTCGAGCGTCTGCATTGAACTGTTTTTTAGGAGAAAAGAGCATGAATCTTAGTCATAGACTTTCCCTTGCACTCATACTTACCAGCTTGTTTAGTTTGAACGCACTCGGACAATCAGCGGGCACTGCAACACTTCGCGGCAACGTCACGCTCGGAGACAGCGGCAGGCCCGTACACAACGCGCTGATCACGATTCTTCAGTTGAAACGCACAGTGGGAACCGACAAAGACGGCAAATACGAGTTTCGCGACGTGCCGCCGGGCCGCTATGACGTCGTGGCACATCTCGATCGCGTGCCCGATGTCGTTCGCAGCGCGGATTTAACCAGTGGTGAAGCCACTGTTAACTTTCAAATTCAACTCACTGGCGTGCGCGAAGAAGTGACTGTAACCGCGACCGGAAGCGAGCAGTCGGTGAGCAGCTCGATTCAATCGGTCGAAGTGCTCGGCTCGATCGAACTCGCGAAAAAGAGTCCCGTCTCACTGGGCGAAGCACTCGACGGCGAACTCGGAATCGCCAAGCGAAGTTTCGGACCGGGAACCGCACGTCCAGTCATTCGAGGTTTTGACGGCGATCGTGTGCTCGTGTTGCAGGATGGCAATCGAATCGGCGGCCTCGGCTTCCAGTCGGGCGATCACGCAGAACCGGTAGACGTGCTGAATGTCGAGCGAGTTGAGATCGTCAAAGGCCCGGCCTCGCTGCTCTACGGAAGCAACGCCATCGGCGGCGTGGTCAACACCATCTCCGGCCATGATTCACCGCACAAAGGCCTCAATGGCTATCTGACGGGCATTGGAAGCACCAACGGCCCTCACGGCGGCGGGAGCGGCGGTATCGAATACGGCACCGATCGCTTGCTGGTATGGGCGAACGCCGGCGGCCAGAAATCCGGTGATTATGAGACTCCACTCGGCACGATCGAGAATTCTTTTTCACGCGAAGCGAGTGCGTCAGCAGGGTTCGGTTACTATCCAACAAACGGGTTCTTCAGCTTCAACTACAACTTCAACAAACGGCGCTACGGAATTCCTTTTGACCCCGCCGAGATCGATCCGGAAATTGTAGAACTCAATCCACGCCGTCACGGTTTCGAGTTTCGCGGCGGGTTCAGTGAAACGGGAACATTTATTAACGCCGGCACATTTTCCGTCCAGTACAACGACTACGATCACGCGGAAATCGAGTCGCTCACAGGCGAGATCGGCACACAGTTCAAAAACAATTCGCTTCTCTACCAGGGTATTTTCGATCAGAAGAAGATCGGCAGGTATTCAGGCCGTTTTGGTTTCTGGGGCATGCATCGCGACTTCGAGGCGATAGGCGAAGAAGCCCTCGCGCCACCGACCACTCAAAATGCGTTTGCCATCTTTGGACTACAGGGTTTTGACTTCGAACGCGTGTCGCTCCAGTTTGGCGGCCGGCTGGAAACGAACCGCTACAGGCCAGAACCATCGGAAGCACGCGGCATTCTGCCGGATCGCAATTTCACCGGTTTCTCAGCCGCAGCGGGCGCGCGTATCGGGACGTGGAAGAACGGCACGTTCGTCGCCAACTATTCTCATTCTTACCGGGCGCCGTCGCTTGAAGAGTTGTACAACCTCGGGCCACACCCGGGAAATCTTGCCTTCGAGATCGGCAATCCGAATCTGAGACGAGAAGCCGGCGATGGTGTGGATATGGGCCTTCGACATTCGTCAAAACGTTTACGCTTCGAAGCGAATGGCTTTTACTACAACATCCGCGATTTCGTTTTTCTCGCGCCCACGGGAGATATCGAAGAGGGGCTGACCGTGGCGGAGTATGACCAGGAAGAGGTGCGTTACGCGGGCGCTGAAGCGCGGTTTGACGCAGCCTTGCACCCGAACGTCTGGCTTAACCTCGGCCTTGATTATGTGAACGCGGAGATCAAGTCAGACAACACTCCGCTCCCGAGAATTCCGCCTTTGCGCGGGCGCGTCGGGTTTGAGTTTCGGTATAAAGGGTTGTTGCTGAATCCGGAAGTGATTATGGCGAATCACCAGGAGCGGATCTTTCCGACAGAGACGAGGACAGCCGGGTATGCGGTGTTTAATCTCTCGGGTTCGTACCTGTTTGCGCAGCAACATGCGGCGCACGTGATATCGTTCAACTTTTTCAACATGGGCGACCGGCTGTATCGCAACCATCTTTCGTTTATCAAGGAATTCGCGCCCGAAATGGGCCGCGGCTTCAGGGTGACTTACACGCTGCGATTTCTCTAGGCTAAACCGTAGCCACGGATGACAGGGATTGAATCCGGATTTGTTATCCGTGTTATCCGTGGCTAAAAAGCCTGAACCGGCGCTTCGCGATTGGCGTATGGCAACATTGGACGTAAAATACGACCGAGGATTCAGCCGTGAGCCTGGTAAAAATCATCGTCATCACAATCATCGTGATCCTGAGCATCCTGCTTTTCGGCCGTTTTTTCATCTAACCGCACGGCGGATGCTCCGTCAGATTGTTCTTACTCTCCTACTCGTCTGTTTTCCCTACAGCGTCAAGCACGCCTTAGCCCAACAAACCATCGATGAAGATGACGTCGTACGCGTCAGTACCGACCTGCTTCTCTTTCCTGTACGCATCAGAGATAAAAAAGGCCAGGCAGTCGCCGGACTGACCGATCAGGATCTCCTGTTGAAAGATCCCGATCAGGCCACATCGGGTCTGTACTTTTCCCCGGGCGCCGATCGAGTGGCTTTGTTGTTT
>DASUPZ010000466.1:0-7363 GCA_036280855.1 Pyrinomonadaceae bacterium
GAGTGTTTTTTGAGCGCGCGAGGTCGCGTCGCGAGCTGGTGCTGGCGTTCTTGTCGGTGCTCGAATTGGTTAGGACCACGGAAGTCAAACTTTTTCAGCGCGAAACGTTCGGCGATATCGTCGCGCGTGCGGCAGGCGGAATAGATGGCAACTAACGAAGAAACTCTGAACGACGAAACCGGGCAAGTTGTAGACGAAGCCGCCCTGAACGAAGAAGCAAGCCGCGAACTGGCGGCGATGGTTGCCGAGGCGGAGCAGTCGACAACAGTTGCAGCAGATGAGGACGATGATGCGGCGTTGTACGTGCTTCAAAGCGAGTCGGAACGTGCCGGAGTGATCGAGGCTTTGATCTTCGTTTCGGATGAACCGCTGAGTGCAAAGACGATTGCGGATGTTTTGAAGGAAGACAAGGAAGCCATCAGGACGGCGATTACCGCGCTTGCGGAAGAATTCAACGCGCGAAACGGAGGCTTGCAATTACGCGAAGTCGCGGGTGGCTGGCAGTTTGCCACGCGGCCCGAGTATCACGAGCACGTGCGCGCGTTTCTGAAGACGCGGCCGAGCGCGAAACTCAGCATCGCATCGCTCGAGACACTTGCGGTCATCGCATATCGCCAACCGGTGACAGTTCCCGAGATCCTCGAAATACGTGGCGTGCAGTCGCCATCGTCGATCAAGACGCTGCTGGATAAAAAGTTGATCGTGGCCAAAGGAAGGAAAGATACGGTAGGGCGTCCGATGATGTACGGAACGTCGAAAGAGTTTTTATTACAGTTTGGCTTGAAAGATCTTTCGGAGCTGCCGAGCGTAGAAGACTTTCACGACCTGAGCGGCGGATCTTAAACAGTGGAGCAGCGCCTGCAAAAATTGATCGCCGCCGCCGGCGTTGCCTCACGCAGGCACGCGGAAGAGCTCATCTCCGCAGGCAAAGTCACTGTCAACGGCGAAGTCATTAAAGAGCTCGGAAGCAAAGCCGATCCCGACAAAGACCACATCAAGGTAAACGGCAAGCTCATCAATCCTCAACTCAAGTCGCGGGAAAAAGTTTATATCGTCCTCAATAAGCCCAAAGGTTATCTTACGAGTGTTTCGGATCCGGAAGGGCGGCCGCTCGTGTTGGATCTTTTGCCGCCGGCGCTGCGGGTTCATCCGGTTGGACGTCTCGACTTCAACACGGAAGGACTTCTACTTCTCACTAACGACGGCGACTTCACAAACTTCATCACTGCCGCGCGCAACCGCGTCGAGAAAGTTTATGAAGTCAAAGTGAAGGGCGTGCCTACTGACAGCGGTATTGAACGACTGCGACGTGGAGTTGTTCTCGAAGACGGCACTCGCACAGCGCCCGCAAAGATCACGAAGCTCAACGAAACGCGGACGAATACGTGGTACGAAGTTCTGCTTCACCAGGGACGGAACCAGCAGGTTCGTCGCATGTTCGAGATGATCGGGCATTCAGTGTTGAAGTTGCGACGCGTACGCATCGGATTTTTAGTTGACGAGCATCTCAAACCAGGTCAGTGGCGCTTCCTCTCTCCCGCGGAAGTTCGAAAGCTCACTAAGCCACAAGACAAGCGAGCAAAGCCGCAAAAACGCACAAGCAGCACAAAAAATTGATTCTGATTGTTTGTGCTTTTTGTGCATCTTCGTGGCCGCGCTTTGCGCCTTGGCGGTAAACTTTGCTACAAAACAAAGACTATGCAATTTGAGTTAACCGAAGAGCAACAACAGATCAAGATGAGCGTGCGTGAGTTCGCTGAGTCAGAGATCGCGCCTCACGTTATGGAGTGGGACGAGTCGCAGCACTTTCCCATCGAGCTAAAACCAAAACTCGCCGAACTCGGTTTGATGGGTGTGATCTTTCCCGAGGAGTATGGCGGGGCGGGCATGGGTTACGTCGAGTACGCCACCATCATCGAGGAATTGTCGCGCGTCGACGGATCCGTCGGCATCTCGGTGGCGGCTCACAATTCACTTTGCTCGAACCACATCTACCGGTACGGCACCGAGGCGCAAAGGCAAAAGTATCTCGTGCCGCTCGCGAGCGGCGAACACCTCGGCGCGTGGGGACTGACAGAGCCAAGCGCCGGCTCCGATGCTTCGGGAACCAAGTCGACGGCGGTGCGCGCAGACGGCGGCTGGCTAGTCAACGGCTCGAAAAACTTCATCACGCACGCCATTCACGGTGACACGTGCGTGGCAATGGCGGTCACCGATCGAGCGAAGAGAAGCAAGGGAATTTCAGCGTTCATTTTCGAGAAGGGGATGAAGGGTTTTTCGCCTTCGAAGAAAGAGAACAAGCTGGGCCTGCGTGCTTCGGAAACGGCGAGTGTGGTTTTCGAAGACTGCCTGGTTCCCGGCGATCAGTTGCTCGGCGAAGAAGGAAATGGATTCGTGAACGCGATGGAGATACTCGACGGGGGTCGTATCTCGATTGCTGCCCTCGCGGTAGGCATCGCACAGGGCGCGTATGAGTCGGCGGTGAGGTATTCGCAGGAGCGACAGCAGTTCGGGAAACCCATCTCGGAGTTTCAGGCGATCCAGTTTAAGCTCGCTGACATGGCAACCCAGATCGACGCGGCGCGACTGCTGATGTATCGCGCGGCGTGGATGAAAGACGCAGGAAAGAAGACGACGAGAGAGTCGTCGATGGCGAAGCTGTATGCGTCTGAGATCAGCGTGAAAGTTTGTGAAGAGGCGATTCAGGTGCATGGTGGATATGGGTACACGAAAGACTATCCGCCTGAGAAATACTGGCGCGACTCGAAGCTCTGCACGATCGGCGAGGGAACGTCGGAAATCCAGAGGATCATCATCGCGCGAGAGATCTTGAAACACGGATAAACGCGGAAAAAGGCGCGGATGGGTGTAGGAAACGATCTTAGTAAGAGGGTGAGCAGGGGTGAGGCTGCTGCCGTCGCGCGAGCCATCTCGAAGATCGAGGATGGATCTGCGGGTGCGGCGGCGTTGATGAAGGACGTCTACCAGCTCTCGCGCGGAGCTCTCGTGATCGGAATCACCGGGGCGCCGGGTGCGGGTAAGTCGTCGCTCGTAGACAAGCTCGCCATGCTTTATCGGAAGCGTGGTGAACGCGTCGGGATAGTTGCTGTCGATCCGTCCAGCCCGTTCTCCGGAGGCGCAATACTCGGCGATCGAATACGCATGCAGACGTTGGGACTGGACGAGGGCGTCTTCATCCGTTCGATGGCCACACGAGGAAATCTCGGCGGCCTGGCGCGGGCGACTGTCGATGCTGTCGCGATTCTCGACGCGGCGGGTTATGCAAAAATCATCGTTGAAACAGTCGGCGTCGGCCAGGATGAAGTCGAGATCGTGAAGGCGGCTGACGTTTCAGTCGTGGTTTTAGTGCCGGGAATGGGCGACGACATCCAGGCAATCAAAGCCGGAATCATGGAGATCGGCGACATTTTCGTCATCAACAAGGCCGATAAAGAAGGTGTTTACGCGACTGAAAAGGAGCTCGAGGCGCTGCTGTCGCTCGCTTCGCGCGGCGATGGCTGGGACCCGCCGATAGTTAAGACTATTGCGACCGACAATCACGGCCTCACTGAACTGGCGCAGGCAATTGATGCTTATGGGGAGTCGCAGCTAGGGGCCCGGGAGAGCAACGAGCGCCGCCGGGCTATCGCGCGGTGGCGTATTGTCGAATTGTTGCGGGAAAGCCTGTTGGCGCGGGTTTTGGCTTCCGATTCGTCGGTTGCTATGCTTGACCGGCTGGCCGACGAAGTTGCAAGCAGGCGGCGAGATCCTTATTCTGCGGTTGAGGAAATTATTGCAACTGCCGGTCAGTAGCGTCAGATGAAAGTCGATCACATCGGAATCGCGACCAGAAGCATCGAAGAAGGTCTGGCAGTGTGGCGAGATGCGCTCGGCCTGAAGGTAGATGCAATCGAAGAGGTTACCGATCAGGGCGTCAAAATTTGCATGCTGGCCGTGGGCGACACTCACGTCGAATTGCTCGAGCCGCTCGGTGCGGAAACATCTGTAGGAAAGTTTTTGGCTAAACGGGGTCCCGGCATGCACCACATCGCTGTCGAAGTCCCGGATATCCGTGCTTCCCTCGCGGATTTGAAAAATAAAGGTGCGCGGTTGATTGACGAAGAGCCGCGCGTGGGTGCCGGCGGCTGCCTGGTAGCCTTTGTACATCCGTCGTCTGTTAATGGAGTGCTGCTCGAGTTGGTGCAGCATCAATAGTTCAGGAAAGGACAGTATTTTGAATTCCACGAAAAGAGCTTACATCGCGGCTGCGATCGCCATCATCTTTGCCGGAGGCTTGATCTTCTGGCAGGTCAAGGGCAGAAAAGCGGACCCATTCGAATTCACCGCCGACGAGATGACCATGCTCGCCGAAGAGCAGCCTCCTCAAGTGCGTGCGCGATTGGCGACAGACGAGAATGCGCGCAAAGACTTTGCGAAGAACGTGCGACAACTGCTGGCGGTAGCCGAAGAGGCGAAGGCGCATGGTGTGGATCGCGCGCCCGATTTCAAGCGCCAGCTGGAATTACAGAAGGCGGGTGTGATCGCGCAGTACTACGTCCAGGAACAGCGCAAGAAGAACCAGTCTGGTGAAGCCACCGAGGATGAGGTCAACGAGTTTTTCAAGACGCCCGTAAATCAGCATCGATTCGAGCAAATCATTGCCGATGTGAAGCAAAAAGCCGCGGGAGCGCAGCAGGAGATTTCGGAGGAGCAGATCTCAGCGTGGAAGCAGGAGATAGGCAAGGTCTTGATTGCCGAGAAGAAAGCCCTCGCTGAGGGGATGGATAAGAAGCCTGGAGTCAGGCTGCAAATGGAATTGCAAGAGGCCCGCGTGTTGGCCCAGAAGTATGTGATGGACCAGTTGCAGGAGAAGTTGAAAGTCACTGACGAGGAAGTCGCCGCGTATCTCGCGAGCCATCCGGAACTCGACACCGACAAGCAGAACCGAGCCAAGGCGGAGGAAATTCTGAAACGCGCGCGCGCAGGCGAAGACTTTGCAAAACTGGCGCAGGAGTTTTCAACTGACGGAAGCAAAGACAAGGGCGGAGATCTGGGTTGGTTCGGACCCGGACAGATGGTGCCGGAATTCGAGAAGGCTGCTTACGCTCTCAAGCCTGGTGAGATCAGCGACGTGGTCCAGAGCCAGTTTGGTTTCCACATTATAAAACTCGAAGATCGAAAGACTGAAACGAAAGACGGCAAGACGGAAGAGAAAGTTCATGCGCGTCATATTCTGATCCGGGAGACCGCCGGCAATAACCCATTCGCGCAACCGCAGTCGCCGAAGGACAAGGCCAGGCGAACTCTTGAAGACGAAAAAGCAAAGAAGATTCTCGACGACATTGTCAGCCGTTCAAATGTGAAGGTGGCTGAGAATTTTTCGGTGAAGCCGCCTGAGCCACAGCAGATGCCGCAAATGCCTCAGGGATTCCCTCAAGCTCCACCCGAGGGAGCCGCACCTGAGCAGGCGCCTAAACCGGAAAGCAATAAGAAGCCGCAATAGCGCTCCACATAGGTCTTATAGGACATAAATACGTCCTATAGGACCTATTGATTTGTCATGCAGATCGGTGATTATCGCGTCGAGGTCCTTCAGGACACCGAATTCCGCCTTGATGGAGGAGCGATGTTCGGAGTGATCCCACGCAAGCTCTGGGCGAAAGATTGTCCGCCCGACGAGGAAAACCGGATCCGCATGAATATGAATTGTCTCTTTCTCGACACGGGTTCGGAGAAGGTGCTCATTGAAACCGGCATCGGCGATAAATGGACCACGAAGCAGTTGTCGATGTACGGCATCGACCGTATACGGCCGCTGAGTGAAACACTGAAACTGCGCACCGGATGTTCGGCAGAAGAAATCACGATCGTAGTCAATACGCACCTGCACTTCGATCATGCGGGCGGCAACACGACGCACGACGCCGCGGGTAATGTGGTCCCCACGTTTCCAAACGCACGTTACTTTGTTTCAGGAGCTGAGCTCGAACACGCCGATCATCCAACGGAGCGAGATCGCGCGAGCTATTTGCCG
The DNA here is from genome assembly GCA_036280855.1 of Pyrinomonadaceae bacterium. Taxonomy (GTDB): domain Bacteria; phylum Acidobacteriota; class Blastocatellia; order Pyrinomonadales; family Pyrinomonadaceae; genus PSRF01. The sequence goes on from DASUPZ010000466.1 coordinate 6,035, forward strand.
GAGAACTGGAAACCCTTGGTCGAGTCGGGCCGGGTTGAAACTAAGTCTGAAAACTACGAAGTTGTGCCTGGCCTGAGAATGGAGACGATCCCCGGGCACAATCGTTCGATGCAGTGCTGGCGTCTCGAGAGAAACGGCCGGACGATGTTTGGTTTCGCGGATCTTGTTCCGCTCCGGGCCCACGTCCGTCTCCCGTGGATCATGGGTTACGACCTTTATCCGGTGGATACTCTCGAAGCCAAGAAGAGACTGCTCCCACAGGCAGCGCGAGAGAATTGGATCTGTTTGTTCTACCACGATCCTGATGAACCGTTGTGCCGGCTCCAGCCGGGAGAAAAGGAGCTTAGTCCAGTTCCATATCGCGGAGAGTTTGCATGACCACATCGTTAGGAATTCGTGTCGGCATCATCGGTGGCAGTGGTCTTTACCAGATGCCCGAGTTAACGAGCGTCGAAGAAGTTAAAGTCGATACACCGTTTGGACCGCCTTCCGACGCGTTTATCGTCGGAACACTCGAAGGCGAACGGGTCGCTTTCCTGCCTCGTCACGGGCGTGGTCATCGTCTGACTCCGACGGAAGTCCCGTTTCGCGCCAACATCTATGCGATGAAGTCGCTGGGAGTTGAAAGCATACTCTCGGCGTCGGCTGTCGGCTCGTTGCAGGAGCAATATGCGCCGCTTGATATGGTGATTCCCGATCAGTTTTTCGATCGGACTCGGGGACGAGTGAAAGAGTCGACGTTCTTTGGCGAGGGCATCGTCGCGCACGTTTCTTTTGCGCACCCGGTTTGTAAACGGTTGGGCGACGTACTCCAGCAGTCGTGCGGCGCCGCTGATGTGAAGGTGCATCGGGGCGGAACGTACCTGTGCATGGAAGGTCCGGCGTTCTCGACGGTTGCCGAATCGAATGTCTATCGCTCCTGGGGCATGGACATTATCGGGATGACGAATTTGCAGGAGGCGAAGTTGGCGCGTGAAGCAGAGATTTGTTACGCGACGCTTGCGCTGGTCACGGATTACGATTGCTGGCATCCGGGGCACGATGCGGTGACGATTGAGACTGTGGTTGAGTATTTGAACAAGAACGTGCGGAATGCGCAGACGATATTGCGTGAGTCTCTGAAGGTTTTGAAGGAAGCTGATCGTGATTGTAAGTGTGGCACGGCGTTGCGACACGCGATCTTTACGGCGCCGGAACTCTGGCCTGAAGAGACAACGAAAAAGCTCGAAGCGATCATCGGTAAATATCGATTGTGAATGCAGAGGATTGAGCGACTCCTTGGAGTGCGCCGACTTGTCGGCGCTTTGGTCCCGCGTCGGGCGTGCATTC
>DASUPZ010000467.1:0-9985 GCA_036280855.1 Pyrinomonadaceae bacterium
TAGTGTTTAGTCAACCCCCTGACGCCAATGAACTCCCATCCCTCGAGTTCTTACTTGTGTTATTTCGTCGTAGTACGTTTTTGAAATTCGACTTTTCAAGCGGAAGGCGGCTCCGTCGCGAGATGCGTACGCTGATTATGACTGGTTCAGAATCGAATAAGAGACTTGCCTCGGTTGTGCTTCTATTCTGGCTATCGTTGTTCTGTCTGGGCCAGAGCGCGATGGCGCAATACAACCTGCGCTCGCCGGATCAGAGAATCGAGGTACGAGTTCGCGCTGCGGATCGGCTCAGCTATGATGTCCTTCTTAACGGTAGTCCGATCCTTCAGAACAGCTCGCTCTCGATGAACATCAATCGCACCAATCTTGGTGCTCAGCCAAAAGTGAGAGCGATTAAACAGCGAACCGAGAATCGAGAAATCGTTTCTCCGGTGCCTCAGAAGTCCGCTCGTATTCGCGAACACTACAACGAGCTGAAACTGGAAATGGAGGGCAACTATACGGTCGTCTTCCGAGCCTTCAACGAGGGTGTGGCTTACCGTTTCGAGACTTCATTAGCTGCCAATGAAGCGAAGGTTTATGACGAGGAAGTTCGCTTCAGATTCGCAGGCGATTACAGCGTTTATTATCACAAGGAAGAAAGTTTCTTCTCTCATAACGAGAGAGAGTTTCTGTATCTCCCACTGAAGCAGATTACGACAACGAGTTTGGCGAGTCTTCCAGCCGTCGTCGTAACCAACAGTCGTGTAAACATCGCGCTTGCAGAGTCGGATGTGGAGGATTATTCGGGCCTGTGGTTGCGCGGCACTAGCAGTAATGCACTCGATGGAGTCTTTCCGCCGTATCCTCTGAAAGAGGAGTTACGCAAGAACAGCGATCGAGATTTCCATGTTACCGAAAGCGCGGACTTTATCGCGCTGACAAAAGGTACGCGCACTTTCCCGTGGCGCATTATCAGCATCGCTGAAAAGGATGCAGACCTCATCACCAATCAGTTGGTCTATCTACTCGCCAAGCCTTCACAAGTCCAGGACACGTCGTGGATCAAACCCGGCAAAGTGGCCTGGGACTGGTACAACGCCAATAACATCTACGGAGTCAATTTCAAATCCGGCATCAACACGCAGACGTACAAATACTACATCGACTTCGCGTCGCGATACGGTATCGAGTATGTGATTCTCGATGAAGGTTGGTACAAGCTTGGAAACCTGCTCTCAGTCGTACCTGAAATCAATATCGAGGAGTTAGTCGCCTACGGCAAGAAGAAAAATGTCGGCATCATCCTCTGGATGGTGTGGAAAACGCTTGATGATCAATTCGAAGCCGCTTTCAACCAGGCTGAAACGTGGGGTGTTAAAGGTTTGAAGATTGATTTCATGCAACGGGACGATCAGCCAGTAATGAACTTCTATCATAAAGTTTGTCGTGAGGCTGCGCGCCGCCGGATGCTGGTTGATTTTCATGGCGCAATCCGGCCGGCAACGATGACTCGTACGTGGCCAAACCTTGTGAATGTTGAAGGCGTGCGAGGGCTGGAGCAAAACAAGTGGAGCAAGTACGCGAATCCTGAGCACAACGTGACGTTGCCTTTCACTCGCATGCTAATGGGACCGATGGATTACACGCCGGGTGCAATGCTGAACGCTGGCCGGGAAGGAAACTTCGCGCCGGTCTTCGAGAGACCAATGAGCATGGGCACGAGAGTTCATCAATTGGCCATGTACGTCGTCTATGAAGCCCCACTCCAAATGCTGGCTGACTCACCATCACACTATCTTCGCGAACCTGAAGTGATGGAGTTTTTGAAACCCGTGCCCACCGTGTGGGACGAAACACGAGTGCTTGCGGCTAAGTTGGGAGACTACGTCAGCATCGCTCGTCGCCGAGGTAACGCGTGGTACATCGGGGCGATGACCGACTGGACCAGCAGAACACTCGAGATCGATTTTTCATTCCTACCAGGCGGACGCTTCGAGATGGTCGGTTATGAAGATGGACCAAACGCGGAGAAGATGGGTCACGACTACAAGGTAGTAACCAGGAATATCGACCGTACCACAAAGCTAACGATCAACCTGGCGTCCGGCGGTGGGTGGGCCGCCCGGATCTATTTCCGGCGCCCTGTGTAATCAGGCGTCTCCTTGGAGTGCGCCGACTCGTCGGCGCTTTGGTCCCGCGTCGGGCATGCATTCCAAGTTGGGACCAAAGCGGTGACAAGTCACCGCACTCCAAGGAGACGCCTGCGTTCTAACAGTTGAGGAGGAGATCGGCGATCGCATCGGAGATGGGGAGTCCTGGAGTGCGCTCGAGCCAGAAGAACTCGCCTGACGGGTTGAGTTCGAGAAAGACGTGCTGCCCGTCGGGTGTGAGGATGATGTCGATGGCGCTGTAGTTCAGGGAGAAGTGGTCCATAAGGCGAAGAATTTTTTGTTCGATCTCCTGCGGGAGTTGGTAGGGTTGCCAGTCCTGGATCATGCGAACGCCGTCGCGGCGCCAGTCGTGAGCCGCGCGGGCGGAGATTTTTGAGTCGAGCGCGGCGGACATAACTCGGTGGCCCACAATAGTGACGCGAAGCTCAAGTGCCTTTGGAAGCAGCTCCTGAAAAGTTGCAGGGCATAGGCTTAGACCGGACAGGTCTTCGAGGTCTTCCGGCTTCACCGCGTTGGTGAAGACGACGAGTTCTCTGCCTTCGTCGTAGACCGCGAAGGAAGAGAGCATCTTTGTGACCATACCGCTTTCACAGTTCTTTGCGAAGGTCCGGACCGCCGCCGGGTCGTTCGTCGTCAACGTGCGCGGTGTGTCCAGTCCCAGTTCGCGTGCCACTTGTAACTGTAGCTGCTTGTTCTCGGCGTGACGGATGTGATGAAGGTGATCCATACGGAAGGCTTTGAGGCTCGCAAGCATTCCGTGAGCGGCAGCACTCGTTTCGCCGAGCGACGCGTGACGCAGCTGGCCATCGAGTGTCGCCGGAAGACGCGCACCGAAGCTGAGGCGGCGGTGCCAGATGGCCGTGACCTCACGCAGATCAAACTCACCCTCTTCATTCGTTAGCGTAAGACGCTCGTCGCCCGGCCTACCGTAGTAAGCCGTGAGCCGCACGCCGGTCGGATAGCGATCCGTGTCAAAGCGAATTGTGCGGCCACCCTTGCGTGCAATGGCCTCAGCCACTCGCGCAACGCTTTCGTTATCGTCGCTGTGTGTGATGATGAGAATGGACATTTATTTTCCGAGTAACGCTTCGGCGATGGCCTCCGAGATGGGAAGACCGAGGTCGCGTTCGAGCATGCCCCATTCGCCGCCGGGGTTGACTTCGAGGAAGACGTGTTCGCCCGAAGGAGTGCAAATCAAATCGATGGAGCCGAAGACAAGGCCGAGGTCCGACATCAATGCTCGCAGGCCGCTTAAAACTTCGGCAGGAAGCTCGGCCGTTTGCCATCGACATTCGTCGGGCGCCGCGCGCCGCCAGTCCGTGTGCCCACGCGACGTGCCGCTCGCGTCGAGTGCGCCTGCATAGGCCTCGTTGCCCACCCAGGCTACGCGTAGTTCGCGCGCCTTTGGTATCAACTCCTGAAAGACCATCGGGCAATGGCGAAGTGCATCCACGCCCGCGAGGTCTTCTTCGCGAATGCGGTTCGTATAGACGAATGGCTGAACAGCATCCATGCTGACAGCGAGCGGGCGAAGAAGCTTCGCCACCGTTTCACCTTCAGTCTCTGCGAAGAACTGTCGAGCTGCGGCAGGGTCGTTGGTAACGAGAGTGCGCGGAACGCGGAGGCCGGCGCGCGCGGCGAATCGTAGTTGCCGCTGCTTATTCTCGGCGTCGCGCTGGCGCTCGAGGTTGTTTACCCAACGCGCGTCGTGGAGCGCGTCGAGAAAACCTTCGAGCGCAGCCGCAGACTCGCCAACGCACATTGAACGAAAACGCTCGTCAAGGTCATCGGACATACGAGGCGACCAGAGCTTGCGCGCCCAAACGGCGCGCACGTCCGCGGCAGAAATTTGCTCTCCCGCCTCTGTGAAAAGCTGTGCGGTGCGTTCGTCGCCAGCGCGGGCCGAGAGCTTTACGGACGATGGAAAAAGATCTGTGTTGAAGCGAACGGGACGGGCGCCCTGGCGTGCGAGAGCTTGTGAAACCAGGTCGACGGTGTAGAAGTCGCCGCTGTGCGTCAGCATTAAAACGGCGTCACGCGCTGCTGTTGGAGTCATGCGTCCGAGGTGAGTGGTCCAGGGGTGCGGCCCGCGTCTGAAAGCATGCGCAACGTGAACAACTATCGACGCGAATGTTTCGAACGAGGGCCGTACCTGTTTGTTTGGAATGCCGAGCGTTTATTTATTGCTGCGGTCCGTTGTTGCCCGACACGTACTCAATCCGCTGATCGATCTCGTCGCGATCGGAGGGGTACTTGAGCGTCAGGAGGCCATTCTTCGAGGTTTCCTGGCCTTCGAGAAAACGCGCGAAGAACGGCAGGCTCTCGGAATTTTCGGGGACGGGTAATTCGGTCTTGTCTCGCATATAGAGTTATCTCCTTTAGGGGTTGAATTGATTGTCGCGAGGTACAAACAATCTTACGACGAGACCTGTGATGCGCCGAAAGCGCTTTGGGATACTTGGCGTTTTATTAATTCTGAAAAGATCAAAAGCAGATCCAAATTTTTAGACAGGATTACAGGAATACATGATTTTTTTATCCTGTTAATTTTGTAAATCCTGAAATCCTGTCCAATGGTTTTCGTGATCAGCGTGGGCCGTAGAAGGGAACACAAGTGGAACATGGATAGAACAAGTCCCTACTGTAAACACACCATTCGTATGTGTCGTACGAGTTGTGGGCTGACTGTGGAGGTGGTGTCACCCACCAGCTAATGTTGAACCCACGATAGGGCGATGCATTGACAGGAAAATACACTGGACTACTGGAGTTGTATCCCCAGCCATCATAATAATGGGACTGTCCATATTGGTTGGTTTTCCGGAACGCTGCAGTGAAATGCGACCATCCACCAGAACCGAAGTAGAAGCCAGTGCCCCACTGAGGGTCATACCCCGACCCATTGAATTGACTTGGTATGGGAACGCCATATCCTCCATATTGATTGGACCATACAGACGGGTCATAAGGGTCGTCTACCTTGTAATCGCCCCCCACTGTGTAACTATTGTTAGGCCATACAATGCGGATATTCTCACCTGTCTGGTTTGTTGATCCGGTCCAGGGACCTTTAGTGGCTTGGCCAACGGAATTGGTACAAATCCAGCCGCTGTTAGTCTCCTGATTGCCATTGCGTCGGATATGAAGCGTCCCACACACGTTAGCCGGTGCGTTGTAAACGTGGTAAGTATACGAAGTGTACCGGCTATCGTAGACGCCGTTTGAGAAATAGGCATAGCCGCCGTAACCAGACTGAGCGGCGACGACACTGCTTTCCTCGCGCAGCATCGGTCCTCCAGTACCAGACTCAGTGGTTTCCTCTTCCGCCATGGCTTCTTCGTCACGCTGAAGACTGCTGTCTCCCGCAAACGGTGCTATAGGAAGAGGTGTGAATTGCCCTGATTCCAAATCCTTGATCGATAAGAATCCCTGGGCCGTACCGGCAAGCACCCGCATTTCAATGCGACTTGGATATTCGTAAGTCCCACTGGCGAACTCCCCTAACGGAGCCTGCCAGAAAACCTGCCTGGAACTCGATAGTACGAGGGACTTGATCGTCTCCCCCGCTCTGCTGATGAGCTTAAATTCAACAGAACTCTTGGCTTTCGTGAGCGCAACTCCCACTCCGAATGCATAACGTTTACCTGTCTCGGTTTGTCCTTTAACAGCAGGCGCATAGCCAATCTCGTCAGCGTCGAAGACATTGTTTCCGGTCTCCCCTATTCCTCCAAGTTCTGTGACCCATTTCGGCACCGCCTGCGGCTTACTGTTCTCTTGTCGTGACGACGCAGAGAAAAACTCCGCGCTGTTGACGGCGAAATCAACAGGGGCCATAAGCGTCGCTACATCTTCCTTACTTCGAATAAACAAGTCGCTGCCGCGGAAATGTGCCGGCAACGAGTTGTCGAGTCGCACGGTTCTCCCTGCGGCGATGACTTCCGAAGCATGAAGTGGTTCGTGAGTGACTGTTGAATCGAATGGTCTATTGCCTACAGTCAGTTTCGTATCATCGGCACCGAGATTTGTGACCCACAGTGCCGAACCATTCGGATTTTTCACAGCTAACTCTACTTGCTTCACGCCATCGTATGTGAAGCCGCTGCGAGGCATGAAGAGGCTGAACAAAACAGCCGCCAGCAACAGGAGTTGAGCAATGATGAGGTTTCGTTTCGCAAATTTAGTAAATACACTTTGCACGGGAGCGCTCCTTCCTTTTTCTTTGATGAGTCTGTTTATGAGGCTAGACGAGCTTTACAGTAAGCGTAAGGATGTCTTGCCTTCTTCGTTAAGTAACCGATGCTGTCAACGTCGGGGCTGTGTTTTCTTCGGAGGCGATCAAGTAACCGTCTTACGATGAGCTGGTCACCAATCGCCTCCGCTCTTACCAAGGAGAGTGTGAGTTTAAGCATCCTGCGAATACTGTCTCTTCAAAAAGCGTTTGCGTTTATTCAGAAATCGACCGCGAAGGTAAGTCGCTTCTTATACTCACTCGGCAAGCAGCCCACCCACTTCTTGAACTGCCGATCAAACGTGGTGGGGCTATTAAATCCACACCGGCTATAAATTTCCGTGAGCGTGTAGTTCTTCTCGTGGAGCAACTCCAGCGATTTCTCTATGCGGTAACGCGAAAGGAGATGATGAAAAGTCGTGCCGGCGAAACGGCGCAGGAGACGGTTGAGATGATCCCGACTGGCGCCGCTGTGCCTGGCCGCGTCCGTAAGTCGGATGTCCGGATCTGCATACGACTCTTCGATGAACGACCAAAGCCGCTCCAGCCTGCGCGAGTAGATGCTTCTCCCGCGCACTTCCGTTAGCGGCGGCACTGTGGCAAGAAGAGAAGAATGAGGGAGAAGGTGAAAGTGGGCGCCTTCCTGTGTCATGAAAATAAAGCCGGTTCAGAGTTCAAGCTTTAGCTTGCTGTACGGACAACCTAAAGGTTGAACTCTGAACAACTGCCATGGATCTCGCGGGGGAACAAGACAAAGCGGCGAGCGGGAGGTGTCTAGGCCAAGCTCGGCCGCTTTGTCGTGGCGCGGGGGTGAGAGCGGGTCCAAAGAGCATCGATCGCTTTCCGACAGATACCCGCTTGTTCTGTATGAGCTAAAACGCGAAATTCGCGGGGAGATTCCCTCAGAAATTTTCAAATGTTAGAATCGCGGCCACAGGCCCCTTGCGATCGCCCACTCGATTCTCGACATGCTTTCACCAAACATCAGAGATAAGCGCCAGCCCGCGGAAGGCATCACGCAACTGCTCGAACGCTGGAGCAAAGGCGAGGAAAGCGCACGCGACGAGTTGATGTCGGTTGTTTACGACGAACTTCACCGTATCGCAGTGAGCTATCTTCGCCGCGAGCGCCGCGAACACACGTTACAGCCGACGGCTTTAGTTAATGAGCTGTTTCTGAAGTTCTCGGAACAGCATCGTATGAACTGGCAAAATCGCGCGCAGTTTTTTGGCGTTGCCGCGAGCCTCATGCGGCGCATCCTCGTCGACTATGCTCGAGCTCACTACGCCTCCAAACGCGGCGGCGATCGTTACTGTGTGTCACTCAAAAACGTCGCCGCTTTTGGCGCCCAGCCCGATGCCGATCTGCTCGCGCTTCACGAGATCCTGAATCAACTCGAGGAGCTCGACCCGACCCAGGCGCGAATTGTTGAACTGAGATTCTTTGGCGGCCTGACAATCAAAGAGACGGCGGAAGTGATGCAGAGTTCACATGCGACAGTCGAGCGCGAATGGAAGGTGGCAAAAGCCTACCTCAAGCGCGAACTGACAAAAACCAAAACTGCTTCCTGAGGGACTTACGCGACGGATCTCGCGTTACACAAAGGTAAACGCAAACCTCCTAAGTGCCATGACCACCCATGAGAGATGGAAACAGATAAAAGAGATATTTCACTACGCTCGCGACCGAACACCTGCCGAGCGTTCTGATTTTCTCGACGAAGTCTGTAAAGACGATGCTTCGCTGCGCGACGAGGTGGAAGCCTTACTCACCGCGGATGCAGACAACGATGATTTTCTCAGCGCGCCGGCATACGAATTTGCCGCCGGAATGCTCGCGAGTGAGGAAAGCGAGTTTTCAGTTGGTCAAAAAGTCGGGCGCTACGAGATCCTCTGTTCGTTGGGCGCCGGAGGCATGGGCCAGATCTATCTCGCATACGACGCGCAACTAGGCCGCCAGATCGCACTCAAACTCATTTCACCTGAATTCGCAACCGACCCTCAGCGTGTACGTCGCTTTGAGCAGGAAGCCCGCGCCGCTTCAGCCCTCAATCATCCGAACGTTTGTGTGATCCACGAGATCGGAATCACTGACAACGGCCGGCACTTCATCGCGATGGAGTACATCCAGGGCATAACGCTTCGCGATCGACTCGCGAGAGGGACGTTGCAACCTCTCGCAGCGTTGCAAGTTACGGTTCAAGTCGGCGCCGCACTCGCCAGCGCACACACAGTGGGCGTCGTGCATCGCGACATCAAGCCTGAAAACATCATGTTGCGTCCGGACGGCTACGTGAAAGTGGTGGACTTCGGTCTGGCCAAGCTCACTGAAGTGCTTACTGATAGACAGCACCCCGGCGATGTAGTGCTCACCGAATCGCGCGCAGTGATGGGTACGATTAAGTACATGTCGCCGGAACAATTGCGTGAGGTGTCGGTCGACGAGCGGACCGATATCTGGAGCCTGGGCATTGTTCTTTACGAGATGCTGACTGGATGCACGCCATTCGAAGCGCCATCGCGAAACGAATCTATCGCATTGATTTTGTCGTCACAGCCGCCGGACCTTGTGTTTCCGGATGAAGTGCCGGTGCAACTGCGGGAGGTCGTGAAGAAGGCACTCGAAAAAGATTGCAACCTGAGATACAAAACGGTAACGAAGCTGACTTCTGACCTGGGCAGTTTGAAGCGTGAGCTGGACCGCGACTCGGACGGCTTTCTCACTCCGGATCCGGGAATGCAAACGTCGCCCGTTTTGTATCAAACGGAAGGTCAACGTTTTGGTTCAGCAATATTCACGCGCCTCAAATCGCAGGCGATAGTAACTGCCGATTCTCTGTTCAGTGAGATCAAAACACATAAAGCAGCAGCACTCTTTGCCGGCGCAACCGGTGTCCTGGCTTTGTTGTTTTTTCTTCCCCTCGCAGCGCGCTGGATTAACGGAATTGTGAACCCGAAGGATGCAGGTCAACAAACCAGCGATACCGACGACACACCCATAATGGCAGCCCTGACAAACGCCGGAACGTCTGTCTGTGCTGCAATCTCTCCTGATGGTAGATGGGTGGCCCACGCTGAAGAAGAACTAGGCAGGCAGCTTCTGAAAGTAACCGACGCTGCGACCTTCGCTTCATCGGTAGCCGTTGCTGCGGACGATGTGCAATATCTCGGCATCTCGTTTTCGCGCGACAGCAACTATCTCTACTACACGCGGAGAGAGAAGAACCGCGACGGCATTCTGTATCGCCTCGCATGGCCGGGCACCTCTCCCACGGTCTTAAACAAACACGTGGATAGTCCAGTGACCCTGTCTCCGCAAGGCGATCGCATTGCTTTCGTCCGTTATTACGAGACATCCGAATATGCCCTCGTGCTGGCAGATATAAACGGAGCGAACGAGCAAGTAATCGCTACGCGCAAACAAGGCAATACGCTTTCAGAGTATGGCCTCGCGTGGTCGCCTGACGGCAGGATGGTTGTTTGTCCTGAGGGCTACTGGAGTGATGGGTTTCGAATGAACCTGGTGGGATTCGATGTGGAAGACGGAAGCGAACAACGGATCGGTCAACGCTCATGGTTCGCAGTCTACGGAGTGGCCTGGCAGA